>NZ_DAIQAX010000009.1:0-12339 GCF_036781485.1 Thermocrinis sp. | reverse complement strand
TCTGAAAATTATTGGTCCGCAGACATAAACACTTTGAAAGGTGCAGTCCTTTTCCAAATAAAATCCTTAATGGAAGAACTACAGTCCTTCGAAGGAGAATAATCTAATAGGAGGTAGCAATGGCAAAGGAAAGAACGCTCATCATCATCAAACCAGACGCATTTGAGAAGGGAGCCACTGGTAAAATAATTGACAGGTTTATTTCAGAAGGATTCAAAATTTTAGCCATGAAGCTTTTCAGATTTACCAAGGAACAGGCAGAAGGGTTTTACATAGTCCATAGGGAAAGGCCCTTCTACCAGGAACTTGTGGAGTTTATGTGCTCTGGCCCAGTGGTTGCCTGTGTTTTGGAAGGTGAGGATGCCATCAGAAGGGTAAGGGAGATCATAGGACCTACAGACAGCGAAGAAGCCAGAAGAATAGCCCCAAATTCCATAAGGGCCCTTTTTGGCACAGATAAAGGTAAAAACGCCATACACGCCTCTGACTCTCCAGAATCAGCTCAGTACGAAATAGGTTTCATCTTTTCACAACTGGAGATAGTGAGGGATGTTTGACTGGAAAAACTACAAGGATAAGCTTTGGACGATAAAGAAATATTTTGAAAACGAAGGACTCTTTGGTCCAGATGTAGAAGTTGAGTTATTATTGCCTGATCAAGAGGGTTTTGAACTGCAGAAAGAAATTCCTTACTTAAAAGTGCATTTTTACATAGATGAACAACATAACAGAACAAGGATAATAGAACTTTTTGAGTACTATCTAGAAAAGGACCTTACAGAGCTCATCAAGCTGGTTCAAGATATGATAGAAGAGTTTATTGCTGAGTCTGAGAGTGCTGAATATGGTGGGGGTTAAAAGTGCGCAGTATGACTGGAGTGGGAAAGGGGGTATTAGAAAATGACAATTGGAGAGCGGTGGTATTCGTCAAAACACTCAATTCAAAAGGACTTGAAATCTCAATAAAATCAAACATAAACCTTTACGAATTTGAACTTGATATAAGAAACCTTGTAAAGGACTACATCAAAAGGGGGACAGTCAGTCTGATAATCCAGTTGGAGCCTAAGTTGGAAAAAACTCCTTTAGATTTTCAGAATTTGGTGAGAACTTTTCAGAGTTTTAAATCTTTAGCCAAGGAACTAAACATAAATCTATCGGATGACATGGCCTTTTATGCATCCTTAAGATACGCTGAGAGGAAAGAGGAAGAGCTAATGGAGGATATGAAATCTCTAATATATAACTCAACCCTTCAGGCTATAGAGGAGTTGCTCAAAAGCAGAGAGGAAGAGGGTAAAAAACTCAAAGAAGATCTAAGGGGGAGAATAGAGGTTATAAGAGCGCACTTATCCCACATTTTGCAAAAAAAAGAAGAGATCTTAGAAAGGCTGAAGGAAAAGGTTTTAGAGAGGGCTAAGGAGCTAGGCCTTTCGGAATCAAACACTACGGTCCTGAACGAAATAGTGTTTTTGCTCTCAAAGATGGACATAGAAGAGGAATTAACTAGGTTTAGAGTTCATCTTGAGAGGTTTGAGAGTCTCTTAGAGTTGGAGGAAGAGGTAGGGAAAAGGATGGACTTTTTGCTGCAGGAAATGCACAGAGAGATAAACACGCTTGGGAACAAGATGCCAGAACTATCTAAGTGGACGGTGGACATAAAGGTTGAAATAGACAGACTAAAGCAGCAGGTAGCAAATGTGGAGTAAGTAGTATAATATTATTATATCAGCGGGCGTAGCTCAGAGGTGGAGCGGCTGCTTGCCATGCAGCAGGTCGCGGGTTCGAGTCCCGTCGCCCGCTTTTAGCGGCAACGTGGCCGAGCGGCTAGGCGAGGGACTGCAAATCCCTTTTACGGCGGTTCGAATCCGCCCGTTGCCTCAAACTCAAAAAATCAACATGGAAAGTTACATTGTAGCCTTTTTAGCCTCTCTTTTGGCAGGTTTTATAAACGCCATTGCGGGTGGTGGGACCCTTATAACTTTTCCAGCTTTGATTTGGGTTGGTGTGGAACCAGTTTCTGCAAACATCACCAACACGGTAGCCTTGTGGTTAGGTCCCTTAGCGGGAGCTTTCAGCTACAGACAAATCATAAAAGAAAACTTTCCAACGCTTGTTATTTTTTTGATACCTTCTACTCTTGGAGCGATCTTGGGGGCTTTTCTACTTATGAACACCCCTTCAGATACTTTTCGGAAAGCCATCCCCTTCCTTATAGGTTTTGCCACCCTTTTGCTTGCTTTAAGCGATTTCATATTGAGAATGCTGAAGAACTTGGGAGTGCGTAGTAGTTCTTTTATAGCTTCTATTCTGCAGTTTGTCACTGCTGTATATGGAAGCTACTTTGGCGCTGGTATAGGTATTATGATGACGGCTTCAATTTTGCTCTCTGGAGTAGCAAACATACAAGTAGCCATAGGACTAAAGAACTTTCTTGGTTTTTTGATAAATCTTTTAGGTGCGTTTATATTCCTCTTCAGTGGTAAAGTTATGTATGATTTTGTTTTGGTGATGATGGGTGGCTTTGTTGTAGGTGGGTACTTGGGAGCACTCACGGCCCAGAAGCTAAACAATAAAGTTGTAAAGCTGTTTATCATCTTCTGGGGTTTTTTCCTAAGTTTTGCCTTCTTTCTCAAAGAGTTTTATCCAATTCGCTAAAAGCTTCTTGTCTTTCTATGCACTTTATACATCTGCCACAGTGGAAAACTTTTCCTTTACGGACGACCGGATTTATGCAGGAAAAGGTAAGGTGAAAGGGAATCAAATCCTTAAATCTTTTTACTACTTCTGACTTTTTCATGCCAATTAGTGGCACATCTACAGTTAACGATACGTTTGCACCTATGGACATCAAAGCTTGAACCTCTTTTATGTAATTGAAGTTGTTATCAGGGAAGGGATAAAGCCCTAAGCTACCTATTCCTATATGGTAGGCGCTCTTTGATATTGCATAATTACCTACTGCGGTCAAAAGGGTGAGGTTTCTGAGGGGGATAAACAGCTGTTCCTCTGTCTTTATAAGCTTATACTTAGGTTGTGAAGCCTTTAGAACTATGGACCTTATGGGCATGAGCCTTGGATAGGTTTTCTTTGCATAGCTCCACAGGTAAGAAGCCTTTCTGTACTCAAACCTTTCCCAGAAGTTCCCAGTTATTACGTATGCTGGATATACTATCCAACCCTTTGAAAGATAAAGATAAAGCAGACAAGAGCTTTCTACACCTCCGCTGAAAAGAACAACCACTTTCTTCAAGGTTTCACCACTGCTAGATAAACAACCTTTAAAAAGCCTATCACAAGAGGCAGAGCAACCACGTAATTGAATACGTCATATTGTCTGTATGCCTTTTCCTTGTCTTTGCTTCTTGGGATCTTAAAGTTCACAAACCAGAAGTTTATCACCTCTAACGGAAGGAAGAGAAGGAAAACAATAGGCAGTTTGTAGTTAAGCCAGTTTATGTTAAACCTGTATTCTAGTATATGTAGCATGTAAAGTCCCATAAGAATGGCAAGCACAAATCCAAATATTTCTATATTTGTCATCCACCTATAAAAGTCTCTTATAACGCCCTTTTTGCATCCTGTGTCCTTAAAGTTTCCATAAAGCATGAACAGGCCCAAAGAAGAGGAAGCAGAAACCCAAAGGAAAACGCCTATTAGATGGAAGAACTTTGCGATCGTATATTCCATCTTGCCCACCTTTTTATGTGAGGATAGATCCTTTTGCCCACAAAAGGCACTTTCTTTATTCTAACTATATCTCTTTTTGAAGACCTAAGCATAAAAAACATGGCAAGCAAGAGCAGTGGGACAGTGGGAAGTAAGGGAAGAAAGAGCCCAATGAAGGCAAGGATAACGAAAAACCACCCAAAAGACCTATAAACCCACCTCATCCCTGCCTTTATAATATAAAGTCCTTTTGCAAAACTACAACGAACCAATCACCTTTTGACTGGGTGCTTTTTACCTTTACTGGATACTCTTTTATCATCTGCTTAAATTCTCCTAACTCAGCTTTTCCGTATATACCAGAAAACACTCCAATTTTGTTGAACAGATTAACTATACTGGGCATAGACTTTCTGAAAACCTGGATGTCCAAGTTTGCCACCAAAAAGTCAAAGCGGTGGTTTAGCTCTTCTGGGGTAGCCTGTAAGACTTTTAAATCAACTCCATTTGATCTTGCATTTTTCTTGCACTCTTCAACTGCTAATGGATCAATGTCTATGGCAAGCACCTCCGATGCTCCTAAAAGCTTTAATGCTATGGAAAGAATACAGGAACCACATCCCACGTCTACCGCACTCCAACCAGGCTGAAAGAATTTTTGTATGGACTTAAGGCAGAGCTGAGTGGTGGCATGAAGACCCGTCCCAAAAGCACTTCCTGGATTTATCAGTATGGACTTTATCCAAGGTGGAGTGATCAAAAAATCCCCAACCATTATAGGTCTGAAGCTCTCTTTTGGAGCCTTTGCCTTAACCTGGTATACTTCAATAGGTTCCATACCAAGTAGTGGCTCGTAGGTTGCAAACTGAACCTGTTCTCCTTCTTTAATTATTTCCACGCCCTTTTCATAGCTTAGCAAAAACTCATAAAAGTCTTCTTTCTCCATCTGGTAGATGTATTTTTTGTATATCATAGAACAGGCTTTGGGATTATTATAGCGCCATCGTCTCCTTTTAAAACTTCCGCTTTGCCTTCAAGAAACATTAAACCTGTAAGAAGACAGGCTACAGCATCCAACTCATCCTGAGTGTAGTCTCTATCCTCTAAATAAATCCCCATCTTTTTGTAAAGCCCAAGTATGGACTTCTTATCCTTTCTACCTATGCCCATGACGTCGTAAAAAGCTCCAGGGAACACTTCATAAACAAACTTTCCCTCACCCTCTAAGACCTTCTTAAGCTGAATAGCCCTTTTGGTTAAGATCCTCATGGGTCCCAAAGTTACAGGGAAGAACTTTATTCCTCTGCGCCTTAGCATTACATCGCATTCCCTAAGATGGGGACCGTTTCTGTCTTCTAAATCTTTCCTGCCCTTTGGAATAGACAAGGGTGCATCAATAAATATGTGGGAAAAGGCCCTTGAAAGCTCCAGCAACTCTTGGTCTTTATAAAGGATATTACATTTTACTTTATTGTTTATTAGGTAGGCTACGCCCGTAGCTCTTTTCTCAGACCCAGCCAGATCTACACCTAAAACTTTCATCTTTTACTTTCAAAGAATCTTTCAATCAGCGCCTGAGCTTCTTTAACAGGTTTGTACTCCCACTTAACTCTGTGATTGAATCGCACGTCATCCAAAAGATTGTAAAGGCTCATAACTGCTCCAGTTTTTTCGCTTTGTGCTAAAAACACCACCCTATCTATACGTGCTAAAATCAGCGCATAGGCACACATGGGACATGGTTCCAAAGAAACGTACATGGTGCAACCATAAAGGTATTTTGTTTTTAGCTTTTTGAGAGCCTTCTTTATAGCTAACATTTCCGCATGGGCTGTAGGATCCTTTAGCTTTTCAACTTTGTTGTAAGCTCCGGATACAAGCTTGTTATCCTTTACAATAATTGCACCTACCGGCACATCTCCAACCTTGAAGGCTTTTTTTGCCTCTTCTAAGCAAGCCCTCAACCACCTATCTTCCATAAAGTTTATTCTAATTCTACTCACTAAAGCCAAGCTCTTTTATGTTTTGGCTCATCATCTTTTCGGCTTTGTCCAATAATTCTCAGAGGGCTATTTCCCCTCTAATTATAACCCCAAGCTTGATTAGCTTTACGAAATATCCCCACAGCGGATACAGCTTAGTTGTCAGGAAGTCATAAAGGTGGCGATTATAATATAGTAGAGGGGGATTGATGGAAAAGTTAGAGATTAGGATTTGGCTTGCAATGGGAGGGTTGCTTCACGACATAGGAAAGCTCATAGATAGGGCTGGAGAAGAAAGGGTTGAAGAAGAAGAAAAGAAAAAGTTCAAATATGCACATGCGGTGTATTCTTATAAGTTTTTAGAGGAGCTTTTGGAAAGGAAGGGAGTAAGCCAAGAGGTAAAAGAGCTTATCCTTTCTGGTGCTTACCATCACAATCCAGAGCGCAATAACCTATACCACTTAGCCCAACAAATTGCAGACCACTGTGCCAGCAGTGAAAGGAGTAGAAGAGAAGAACAAAGCGTGGATCAAACTGCCCAAAGAAGAGAGGAAAAAAGACTAAAGAGTATTTTCGGCTTGGTAGATTTAGAATGTGCCAAAACTTACTTAGATGGAGAAAAGCACGAATACGAGTTGGAGCCTTTGAAGTTGGAAAAAGAGGTTATGTTTCCAAAGGATGCCAGTCAAATTGGGACCTATGGAGTGCAAAAATATCAAAACTTACTCCAAGCTCTGAAAACACACCTAAGCAACCTTGACTTTAAGGACCCACAAAAGACACTTACAAAGCTCTATTATTTACTTTACAAATACCTTTGGTGTGTGCCCGCATCCACCTACGACAAAGAGAGGGGAACCAATCACTTTGCGGATATATCCCTCTTTGACCACCTGAGGGTAGCCAGCGCCTTGGTAAGTAGCCTTTGGACCGATTACAACAAAGAGAGACTTAACGGTGGGCTAAATGCGGTGGAGTTTTTGCTCGTGGAGGGGGATATAACAGGCATTCAAAGGTTTTTATACCAGCTTTCTAACATAAATGGAGTTGGGAAAAGGCTCAGAGGAAGAAGTTTCTTTCTTTCCGTTCTTCCTACAATCCTTGGCAGGTTCTTTTTGAAGAAGCTTGAATATCCTATGGTAAATCTCCTTTATGCGGGCGGTGGAAAGTTCCAGCTTATAATCGGCTACGAAGAGGGTATAGAGGAAAAACTTGAAGAGCTCCAAAAGAAAGTGGATGAGGTTTTGGTCAGAGAGTTTGGAGGACACTTGGGGGTTGTCTTGGGCTGGCTAAGGTTAAAGGGAAGGGAGTTAGGAGTGGGCATACTGGGAGAGAAAATACAGGAGCTTTACGAGGAGGTAGGACGCAAGAAATTCCAAAAGTTCTCCACCATACTGGAAAACTTTGACCGATTGGCTAATCCCTTTGGACCCGATAACTACGAAGTGTGCCCCTCTTGTCAAACCAACCTAAAGCCAGAGAGCAAAGAATTTTGTAATTGGTGCGAGATTTTCCAAGAAGTGGGAGGGAAAATTCCAAGGGCGGAGTATTTGGTCTTTTCCCCCGAGGTGGGAGACATCTACCTTGAGGGCATAGGGGGTGTTAGCGTTTATTCTAAAAATCAAGTCGCTTACACTCTACCAGAGGATACCTTGTTATTGCTAAACTCCACAGACTTTGAGGGCAAGGCGGACGGCTTTTTCTTTTTGGCAAACACAGTTCCTTTGGAAGAAGACGGCAGGGTTAAGGACTTTAACGAGCTTGTGGAAGAAGAGGAAGAAGGCTACAAACTGTTGGCTTTTGTCAAGATGGACGTGGATAACTTGGGGCTCATATTCTCCCAGGGCTTAAAAGAGGACTATTCCCTCTCACGGGTGGCAACCCTTAGCAGGAGCTTGGATCTTTTCTTTTCTGGATACATAAACACCTTGTTGAATAAAGAAGAATTTCAAAACAAGGTTTATGTGGTCTATTCAGGAGGGGACGATTTATTTTTGTGCGCACCTTGGGAAACTGCATTGGAAGTAGCAAAAGAACTTGAACAAGACTTTAGCGCCTACACCTGCTATAATCCGTGCTTTACCCTTTCTGCGGGCGTATTTTTCCAAAGACCTAACTATCCCATAAGGTTTGGTGCAGACGGAGCAGAAGAAGAAAAAGAATACGCCAAATTTCAAAAGAACCGCATAAGCCTTTGGAAACAACCCTTAGAGTGGAAAGAATTCTCAAAAGCCTTAGAAGAACTGGAAGGATTTATGAAAAACTTTGACGCCAAAAACCACAGAACACTCCTTTACAGGATCTATACCCTCTTGAAAGCACACAAAAGGAACGACGGAATAAGCATGAGGTTTTATCCCATATTCTACTATCAGCTTTACAGAAACGTAAAAGAAGAAAAAGAACAAAAGGCGCTTGAAAGTCTAATACTTGACCCAAGCAACAACTACAACATAAAAGACTATGCAGAGCTTATCTTAAAGCTTGTTTTGATGAAAACAAGAGGAGTGTCAGAAAAGGCAAAAAATGGCTATTATATAAATAGCATAGGAGGGTGAAGATGAATAGGGATCATCAAGGAAGACAAAACAAGCCTTTGGAAAATCTCAAGCAAGAGCTTAGCAAAATAGAAATAAGTCAATTAACTGAAAAGGAAATTTTCCATCCAGAAGGCTATGCCAAAAGGGTGGTGGAAAAAATAGATATTACAGCGGTGCAATTGAGGAAGGTCTTTCAAGAGTTTAAAGCTATAGTGGATGGTTTAGAAAATGGCGACAAAATAGAAAAAGCTAAGGCAAAGTTATACAAGCTTTATGCTATTTTGGAGTATCAGGCAAAAAGGGGGGTGTTGGACGAAAATTTCAAAGAGATTATGTTCATGCTTTTTGATAAGGTAGAAAAGAGTGGGAGCAAGGAGGCTTTTGAGAAGGTTTACGATCTTTTGATGGCTATGGTAGCTTATTCTAAGAAATCCTAAGGAGGTGGGGTGTAATGTTTTCTTACAAAGGCACTGTAATAATTAAGTATAAGCTGAAGGCGATTACGGGTATAAGAGTGGGAGGTTCCAAGGAAAACTTTGAAATAGGTGGATTGGACAACCCAGTTATAAAGACCTTGGGTGTGATAGAAAACTACGACGGCAAAAATAACTTACCCGAGGGTGCTCCCTACATACCTGGCTCTTCTTTGAAGGGTAAGATGAGGTCTCTTTTGGAGTGGGCTAAGGGGAGAGTGGATAGGATGATTAAGGAAGCTACAAATAATGTTAAGAATGGGAATGAAAGAGCTGAAGATAATGCTAAGAATGAAAAAATTGTTGAAAAGGCAGGAAGGGCTTGCGTTTGTGGAGAGTGTGAGATTTGCAAAGTCTTTGGCACAGGTGATGCAAAGACTTTAGATATTTTGCCATTGGAAAAGCTTCCCGGACCTCCAAGGCTTAGAGTTTTTGATGCTTATCCTACCTGGGAGAGTCTTGAACAAATTCAAAGATACTTAGGTGAAAGAGTATTCACAGAGGTAAAAACAGAAAACGCCATAAACAGGCTCACCTCCAAAGCAAACCCGAGGAAGGTGGAAAGGGTGCCCGCAGGTATGGTCTTTTTTGGGGAGATGGTTTTTCATCTGTTTGCAAAGCAAGACCCTGAGCTTTTGAGAGTGGTCTTTGAGGGTATGAGGCTTTTGGAGGATGACTACCTTGGGGGATATGGCTCAAGGGGTTCTGGAAAGGTAAGGTTTGAAAACATAGAGGTAATCCTCAGACCAAAGAAGTACTACTTTGGAGAAGAGGAAGAAAAACCACTAACTCAAAATTCCACCCTGCAGGAAATACTTAAAGATTACCAAAAAATAAAGCAAAAACTGGATGCTCTTTTCAATGCTTAAGGCTTTTGTCTTTAAACCTCTTGGTGCTTTTAGGAGTGTGCCCACCACCAATACCATCTTTGGTGCCATATGTTGGGGTATTCGTTGGTTTGAATCGGAACAAAAACTTCTGGAAACCTTAGATAGATTTAAAAAAGGAGATCCACCCTTTACACTTTCCGCACCCTTGCTTTGGAAAGAGGGAACTTGGATCTTTCCAAGACCCATTCACTTTACACCCATCAACCCAAAAAACGTGGAGGAATACAAGCAATACAAAAAGTTCAAGGGAATAAAATGGGTAAGCTGGGAAGTGTTCAAGAAGGTTTTGGAAAAAGAGCCAAATGGGATGTTTGAAGGGGAAAGACCGCAGATAAAGCAGGAAGTTATACCTCACGCTTCCATAAACCGTCTTACCATGACCACCACAGGAGGAGAGCTTTACAACGAGCCCACCTATTGGCTGCCTTCCTTTGGTGTAATTATAAAGTTTTTTGACGAAAGCTTTGAGCCATTAGTCAAAGCTTGCCTTCAGCTTTCTCAGCTTGGTGGTAACAAAACTACGGGGATGGGAAGGTATAGGCTTGAGGAGACAAAACCACCAGAGGGAATAGAGGAGTTTATTTCTAACAAAACCTCAAGGGCTTTTTTGATTTCTGAGTGCTTTTACGACAAAGACTTTGAGCTGAGGGAGAGCTACTATGACCTGAAAATTCAAAGATCAGCGGTGGAAAGCGGTTTAACAAGAAGAGTTTGGAAAGATACCATCTGCTACCTAACAGCGGGCTCGCAGGTTATAGTAAAAAATCAAAAGGATTGGTATGGGGGTATAAAGGAAGTGCTAAAGGAAGGTAGCATTTCCGTTTATCAATATGGCTTAGGCTTTCCACTCTTTACGAGGTGGTAAAGATGAAGGTAAAAGTTAGAACCCTCTCTCCCATTCACATAGGCAACGGGGAGAAGATCTCAGGGCTTGAGTTTTTGGTGGATGGAGGAAGGCTTAAGGTCTTTAGGTTTGACCGTATTCTTTCAGCCATTGAAAGTATCCCAAACCAACAGCGTAGGATCAATGCCTATCTTTGGTTTAAAAACCAAGGGGATCTTAGACTTTCCACCTTTTTGAAAAATTTCAATCTTAATTTAGAGCCAGACTACGAGCTTGAGATTAACGGAAATCTCAATCACTTTCAGGTGGAGGAGTTTATAAAAACCTTGGGAGGTCCTTATGTCCCCGGTAGCGAGCTAAAGGGCTCCATAAGACATCTAATAGCTTGCGCTTGGTTTATGGATAATCCGGATTACGTAAAACTCAAGGTGGAGAAACTTTTGGAAGAAAAAAAGGCGAAAAATTATAAAGAGATAAACAATGCGGAGAAAGAATTAGAAAGGCTTGTTTTTTATCCGAAAGAAGAAGAAGAAAAAAAAGAAGAAAAAGAAAAAAAAGAAGAAAAAGAAAAAAACGCTCAGTTTGACCTGATGAAAACAGTCTCCATTCCAGACAGTCAGCCCTTGCCCTATGAGTATTTGAGGGTAGAAGTTCCCAGGTTGGAAGGCTCCAAAAAAAGCCTATTCCCTTGCGAAGCTCTAAAAGAGAACATAGAGTTTGAAATGGAAATAAATCTCAACAAAAACGCATACAATGGATTAAAAAAACAAGAAAAGCTACCAAAAATTGGACAACATTTCGCAGACGAAAATACTTTTTGGAACTTTTTGAGAGAATGCTCACAAAAATTCTACTCAAAACTCTTGGACGAGGAGGTTAATTTTTTTAAAAATCGCCAACCAAACACTGCAAAGCACTTAGAAAGCCTGAAAGGGTATCTTAATGGCAATAGGGTTTTGCTAAGGTTAGGAAAGCACGAGGGAATTTTGAGCACAACTCTTTTATTGATTGTGAAGGAAAAAGACAGAGATCTGTTTGATAGATTTTTCAGAGAAACTCAGCCAAACGCAAGACCACAGACCAACAAAACCAGGAGGATCAACCAACAAGGTCTGACCTTTGGATGGCTCCTCTTAGAGAGGCTTTGACCACTCCCATTCCCATTGTGGTTTTTATGCCCACACCCGCAAAGTTGGCAAAAAGAGCCAGAACGGAAACCTTTTTTGCTAATTCTTGATCCTTTACAAGAAATCCCACCCTTCCCACAAATCCTATCCTTTTTAGCTTGTGGTCTATGATAAACTCTTGGGTGGAGCCCTCAAACTCATAAACCATCAAACCCTTTAGGACCTCCCTCTCTGTAAGCTCCAAAGGAAACTCCGAAAAGGCATTCCACCGACTCAAAAGATTAGAAAAAACGAGATAGGGCTCGGGGAATGGATAATCAAACTTGAACCTGTTAAAGGCGGTGGGACTAACAAATTCCATCTGTAGCCTTCTGTGGGGCGGTGTTTCCAAAAGCTCCCGATAGCTAAAAGCTTTCTTTTCTTTTAAGCCTTTTTCCTTTGTGGGACTAAGGGGAATACCCCTTATGTGTAAGCCCTCTTTGGGAAAGTAGTAGCCGTGAATGAAAGCAGGATAAAGACCGTCCTCCAAAAGGGCAAGCTCAAGCCTGAGAGTAGAATCTTTGACGGAGAAACCCTTTATGCCAAAGGGCTTTTTAGCTTCTTTGTGCAGTCTTTGTGCTATGCTTTCCTCAAAAAGGTTAAAAAACAGCCCATGAACGTCCGCAGGATACAAAACCTCTGGAGTTTCCTTTAACCTAAAGCTGAGTTCAACCAAAACAGGCATAGAGATAGTATATCCAGTATACAGTAAAAAGCCTTTCTTGAAAAAATCTTCTAACGGCTTGTCTTTATCCCACACAGTGGGCTGGGAACT
>NZ_DAIQAX010000008.1 GCF_036781485.1 Thermocrinis sp. | reverse complement strand
GCCTCTCCTTCAAAAGCCTTAGGTTTTCCATAACCCAAAGGTAAAAGTCTTTTTCATAAAGCTCTTTCCAGTTTGTTTTTTGGAGCATCTTAGGCTTCTTTCCTTGTTTTCTTAAATTTGCACTTCTACCCTTCCGCTTGCGAGCCGTCGCAGAAAGGTTTTTTTGTTGGAAAGACCGCACATGCATATGTAATACGTCTCTTCTCCAACTTCTAACTTATAAGGGCCGTTCTCTGTAAATACTACAAGTCTTGCCATAGAAATACCTCCTCAGTAAAAATTTATCCTGCAGAATAGCTCTTTACAAGCTTGTGCACTTCTGTGTAGTTTATGTCCCCCGCAAGTATGTATGCTTTGTCTCCATATCTGAATTTGGAGGAAAGCGTTATACAAAAGTCGTCAGTAGCCTGGGATATGTATATGTCAGATATGTATATTTCGCCTTCTTTTGCCAGTTTGTAGTAAGGTTTTTCTGTCCTATCTGCCCCTTTTCTACCCGTCTTTACAGGATACTTTATTCTTGGATTTATGACGTTGTTGGATATTTGTATACCCATTTCGCTGATGATGTAAAAGATTTCAAAGTAGGGATAGGTTTTAAACATCTCGTAGAGGGTGTATTCCCACATCTCCTTTTCAGTGTGCCTTATCTTCCAGATGATCTGGGAAAAGTCATGTTTTATTTTCTCCACCACCCTGTTTATATACTCCTTACCTCTGTATTCGCAAACTACAACGGATGGTTGTATGCCATGGTATATGAAAAAGGAAATGTCCGATACGGACCTTAACCTTCCCTTGAGTTCGGCAATCACGCTAAAAAGTTCCTCGTAGTTTTTCACGTTTTTTAGCTCCACACAAAAGCCAAGTATATGCACGGGTTTAGCTTCCGCATAAAGAAGAGAAAATTCTTTGTGAAACTCCTCCATGATTAGCTTGATCCTGTTTTCTTCTACGCGCGTGTGAGAAAGGGCATAAACCTCTCCTTCCTCTATTGAAAGAAAGGCATCTCCCTCCTCAATCTGGTCCTTTACGTTTTCCAAAAGAAGTTTGTAAAGACTTTCTAACCTTGCGGTGCCCATCTGTTCTTTGAACCTCTTGGCTTCCTTTAGTTGGAAGCTGTAGAAATAGCCCCCTTCACCCAAGTATTTTCTTAGCTTTTGGAAGATAGGATACACTGTTTCTTTGACGTTGCTAAAGTAGTGCAAAAGCACATGGTAAAAGATAAGACCTGCGTAAGTTCCATCCTTATTTACCACCACAAGCGGTTTTTTGCTAAAGGTAAAAAAGTCAAACAGACCCCCCAGCTTGTCCAAAGAGGACCTAAAGCTTTTAACCTTAGGCAAGGAGTAAGCTATGTCTCCAACCCTTAGGTCAGATCT
The DNA here is from genome assembly GCF_036781485.1 of Thermocrinis sp. NCBI lineage: Bacteria > Pseudomonadati > Aquificota > Aquificia > Aquificales > Aquificaceae > Thermocrinis > Thermocrinis sp. Next base: position 59,201 of record NZ_DAIQAX010000008.1, on the reverse strand, counting down.
ATGCTGAGCCATTAAAAGTTCCTTTTTTGAAACCACACCTATGGGCTTTTTGTCTTTAACTACCACCAGTATGTCGTATATACCGTATTCATCAAAAACCTTAAGAGCTTCCTTTACGGAAAAGTCATACTCTATGGTTGGTACATGGGTAGCAATTTCTGAAAGCTCTGTTTCCTTCATCACAACTTAAGCTCTTTTATCCTCTCTGAAGCTTCCAATAGCCTTTCTGTGCTGACGGTTAGGGATATTCTAAAGTAGCCTTCCCCGTGTTCTCCAAAACCGTTGCCCGGTGTGCAAACTATGGCGCACTCTTCTAGCAGGCGCTCCACAAACTGAGCAGAGCTATAACCCTTTGGAACTTTCACCCAAAGGTAGAAGGTAGCATCGGAAGGATAGACCTCAAGACCTGCTCGCCCGAGCGCTTCCATCATAACCTTCCTTCTTTCTCTGTAGATTTCTCTGATGTTTTGCACTTCCTGTTCTGGTAGGTTCAGTGCGGCAATGCCTGCTTCCTGTATAGCTTGAAACTGCCCAGAATCTACGTTGGTCTTTACCTTACCCAAGCCTGCTATCAGCTTTTCATTCCCAACTGCCATACCAATACGCCATCCGGTCATGTTGTAAGTCTTTGAAAGGGAATGGAACTCTATAGCCACATCCTTAGCTCCTTCTATTTCCAGTATGGATGGAGGTCTTTCTTCACCAAAGTAAATCTCCGAATAGGCTAAGTCGGAGGCAACTATTATGTTATTTTCCTTAGCCCACTCTATTAGCTCTTTGTAAAACTCCTTTGTGGCCTTTGCAGAGGTTGGGTTGTTGGGGTAATTTACCCATATGATCTTAGCCCTTTTGAGAACATCTTTTGGCACGCCTCTAAAGTCCGGCAGAAAATTGTTTTCTTCTTTTAAGGGTAGTATGTAAGGCTCACCACCCGCAAAAAGCGTGCCTATTTTATAAACGGGATAGGCTGGATCCGGACAAAGTACCACATCTCCTGGGTTTATGAAAGCTAAGGGAAAGTGGGCTATACCTTCCTTTGAACCTATAAGGGTTATTACTTCCCTCTGTGGATCCAGATCAACTCCAAACCTTCTTTTGTACCAATCGGCCACCGCCTGACGGAAAGAAAGCATACCCTCGTAGGAAGGATACCTATGGTTTTCTGGTTTTTCTACTGCCCTTTTCATAGCTTCCACAATGGGTTTGGGTGTGGGAATGTCTGGGTCCCCTACTCCTAAGTCTATCACGTCCGCACCTTGAGCTATCTTTTCCCGCTTCTTTTTGTCTATTTGAGCAAAAAGGTAGGGTGGAAGCTGGGCTATTCTCTGAGAGAACTCAAACATACCTTACACCTCCGCAGAAGTTTTTCTTAGCTCTTTCCTTCTTAAGATTTTTTTGTATTCTTCCAAGGCTAATTTTTCTTGCTCTAAAAATAAATCTTCTCTGCTTATCAAGTTATCCCAATCCACTTTGTTTGCAAAAAACCAAGGACCATCGGTGCATGCAAGCTTTACCTGACCATCTACCAGCACCCTACAGACTAAACAAAGACCAACTCCGTCTAGTATATGCGCATTTACCATGGCTATGTGCTGTGTTCCTTGATTAAGAAGTTGGACCTCTCTTGAAAGTTTATTGCTTCCTGCAGAGACCAGAAGGTCTGCATCTATCTGTCCTATCCTTTCCCAAATCTCTACCTTATCAAACACAGACTCCAACCTTTCCTTCAGGGGCAAAAAGCCATCCTCTGATATGTGGTAAAGTTCAAGCCGATTGTTTTCTCCCTTTAAATGCTTTGCTAAATTGAAGGCAGGAGAAACACCCCAATCTTTCGTAATGAAAACTACCTTTCCGTAGTGCTTTACAGGAAAGGGGACTCCAAGAGGTCCTGCAACGTAAAAAAGGCTTTCCGCCTCTTCCTTCAGCTCTAAGGTTGACCTTCCTACAGTTTTTACCAAAAAGATAGCTTCCTCCCCCTCTACGTCCAATATGGAAAGAGGTAAAGGTTCCGAAAGCTCTTTATACTGAATGAGCGCATACTGTCCCGCTTTAGCACCCTTGAGATGATTTGCTCTTACCTTTATTAGAAGGTAATCTTCCCTTAGGACTTGCTTTTCCGTTATAGGATACATATAGTGAAGATTATAAACCATTTGCGTTTAGCAGTTTTATAACTTCCTCAGCTAAAAAGTCTCTGTTTTCTTTATTAACTTCCAAAAGAACCGCTCCCGGCAGTTTTCTTATCTCTTTGACCAACGGATGCACGTCTCTTATTGGGATGGTGGCTATAACCTTATACTTTGGATTAAAGAATATTTCTCTAACAAGCTCTCTAAATTGTTGGGAAAAGAGCTCCATCTTACCCACTTCATCTATCACTATATAAACGTCTTTCTCTCTTATAGCTTTCTCCAATATAGGAATGGCCACTGAGTCAAACCTGGAGACATTGACACCGTAAGAACCCACTAAGTGCTTAGAAGTGAAATACTTGCTGGCGAAAACCGTTTCCTGCCCTTCAGTATTTATAACCTTAAAGCCTATTCTCTTTTTAGTATTTTTGTCCCTTATCTCTTCCGTCCAAAATCCTCTCGCTTTCTTTCCGAGTTTCTGAAGCAGTTTTTTTATAAGCGTGGTCTTTCCTATGCCGGGCTCACCTGTTAGAAGTATCTTCATAATGTGGGGGCAAAAGCCCCCGGAAAGATATTTTACTTTATAAAGTCCTTTAGTGCTTCGTAAGCTTTCATTGCTTTTTCAAACCTTTCGTTCACCACATCCCAGTTTATGTTTTCCAAGAAGGCATCTATGTATGGTGGTCTTTTGTTCTTGTAATCAACATAGTAAGCATGCTCGTAAGTGTCCAAGACTATCAAAGGTATTAGCCCCGTGTAGTTATACACGTTGTGGGCATCCAAGCCATTTATCACAAGTCTTCCCGAAAAGATGTCCAAACCAAGCACTGCCCATCCTCTGAAGGCTATACCAGTAGCCTTTAGTTCCTGAACACAGGCATCCCAAGAACCAAAGTCCTCTTCCACCTTTTTCTTAAAGGCTTCCGAAGGCTCACCTTTGGCTCCCAAATGCCCAAAGTAAAGCTCGTGAAGGACCACGCCCATGTAGTTGAATGTCTCTTCTACTTTTAGTTCTCTAAACTCAGAGTAGTTCTGATTAGCCTTTGACCTATCCGAAAAATTAAGGTCTGCTAGCTTCTCCTGTATCTCGTTGTATTTGGTAACATACCCCTTGTAGTGCGCTTCAAAGTGTGGCTCTACCTGATCGTTGGATATACCCTTTAGGTTAGAGGGTTTTAGATGGTCCTTAGGCTGAAGTTTATGCACTGCCATGATATTACCTCCTCTTTGAGATTTATTTCTATTTTATACCTTTTTAAATTCAGTTGGTAGCTCTCTTGGTGGCAATCCAGTGTATTCTACTTCCTTTTCTTCGTCCAGTCTCTTTGAAAAGGGTTTTTCAGTAGTTAGCTCTTCATACACGTGAGCTACCAAGCCAGGAACTCTACCTATTATGAAAAAGCCCTTTCCAAGCCTCCAGTCAAAGCCCATCTCCGAAGCTATCGCCGCTATAGCACCGTCTACGTTCAATACCAACCTCTTTCCCTTTTGCCTTTCAATTTCGTCCGCCACTTCTTCTGCAAACTTGCAGTGAGGTCCATAAAAGCCAAGGTCTTTTGCAATGTCCATAAGCCTTTTGGTTCTAGGGTCAAACTCCTTGTAATATCTGTGTCCGTATCCCGGTATGGGCTTTTTGCTTTCCAAGTATTCCTTTACTATCTCTTCCACCGTTTTATTGCCTTTTACACCTTCCTGTATGAACTTCATAGCATCTTCCAATGCACCGCCGTGGGCACTGCCAAAGGCAAGCACTCCAGCAGCCACTCCTACGTTCAGAGAATTTCCACCAGAAGCTACTGCCCTCGCAGCAATAGCGGAAGGGGGAGCTATGCCGTGGTCTATGACAGATACCAGCATAGCCTCCATCATCTTAGATTCTTTTTCGTTTGGTAGTTCACCTTTGAGTATTAAGTAAATAGCCTGAGCAAAGCTGAGGTTTCCCACGATGTCCAAAAGCCTATAGCCCCTTATGTAGGTTTCGTGCCCCACGTGTTGGGTTATACCGGTTCTCCACTTTTTCTCCATACTCAACCTCCTATAAGTTCTTTGTTTATCTTTACCTTAGCCCTTTCCCTCAAGCTTTGGACGTAGTAGTTTATCGTAGCATTTCTTTTCAGGGAAAGGATATCTGCGATTAAACTTTTTCTTTCCTGTTCGCTTAGCTCTTTTTTATCCCTTCTTTCAACTTCTAAAACTCCATATCCTTTTAGCAAAGGATAAGGACCGAATACCTTCTCATCAGATAGTAAGATATTAAACAGCTCGTTTTCGTCCAGTCTCAATACTGACATAAGTTGAAAAGCGGGTGTTTGGGAAAATTCAATGTATCTGTAAGAAACCACTCTGTTTTGCTTTAAATCCTCCTTTAGCTTTTCTGCAATAGGCTTTATTTGCTCAGAGGCTTTGCTTTCTTTTAGGATGTTTTCTATTTCCCCTTTTGCCTCTTCTAAACTCTTGTATTGTCCGCGTTCTTCTTTGGCAAGAAAGATCACCACGTAATCGTTTCCAACCTTTGTTATGCCAAGTCTGTTATTCTGGCTAAGTTTATCTATTTCCTCCCTAAGCTCTGCGGGCAGCTCTTCCCTTTTTTGAGGAAGGACAATCTCTTGGAAGTTTCCCACTTCTTTCCCATCCTTTAAGGCTTGGTAAATCTCGCTTGCCTTTTGTTTTTCCTTCTCCTTCCAAATTCTTATAACCTTACTTGGTTCCTTTTTAAACATTTCCTTATTTTTTGCATAAAAATCAAGGATTTCTTCTTGCTTAATCTCTACCTGAAGTCTGTCTGGGGTTACAAGGTAGAGCTTACCGCTTATGTTGATGCTTTGGGGCAAAAGATTTATGTCCTCTTCCTTAGGGGTTAGGTATGCACCGTTTCCTACCAAAGTTAAAAGTTTTTGTATGCTAAGCAGTTTCCTTATGTATTCTTCGTATTCCACAGGCTCTAAGCCAAGTCTGGAGAGGCTTGCCTTGTATTTTGAAGTACTAAAGACGCCATTTTCCTGAAAGCTTGGGTCAGACTTTATGACTTCTACAACCTCTTGATCGCTTGCCACAAAACCTAACTCTTTAGCCTTCTTGTAAAGAATCTCCTGAACTATCAAGCTTTCTAACACTTGGTCCTTTATGATCTTTTCCATATCCTTGTTTTGCAGAAAATCACCGTATCTTAAAAGCTCTCTTCTGTAATCCCTTAGGGTAATACAAGAACCATCTACCTCAGCCACACATCTATGACCAATTCTGAAAATGTTAGCTACGTCTCCTGTCAAGAATAACCATAACAGAAAGGCTATGGAAACTAAACCGATTACACTTGCCACAAACTTTTTGTTTTTATGGATGTAAGAATACATCTTTAAAAAGTTTAACAGAAATCAGCCTAGAATGAGTTTTTTAGTTTACTAAAAAAAGTTTGCATATTAGACGATATACTATTCTTAGTTATGGACTTACTTACTGTAGTAGGAATAGTAGGTGGTTTGGTAGCCCTTCTAACAGGTGCAGTTCTTAAGGGTGCAAGCATACTGTTTCTTATACAACCTGCTGCCTTTGTGATAGTTGTGCTAACTACCCTTTTTGCCAGTCTGGTAACAGTACCTATTTCTAAATTTTCTCTGATAATACAAGGGCTAAAGATGGCTTTTAAAGGTGGTGGTAATGAGCTTTTAGAAACTAAAAATCAACTGGTAGAGCTTGCCAATCTTGTAAGGAAGGAAGGAATGCTATCTTTAGAAACAAAAGCAGAAGAGATAACAGACCCTTTCTTAAAAAGGGCCATAGACTTGATGGTATTGGGTGTGGAAGAGGGCGTTCTTGTTGAAAGTCTGGAAGCGGAAATAGCTAAAAAAGAAGAGGATTACGAAATAGCGGTTGAGTATTGGAAAAATTCTGCAGAAAGCGCGCCTACCTTTGGCCTTGTGGGGGCAGTCTTTGGTCTTATGAAAGCTTTAAAGAGCTTAGATAACGCACAGGAGTTAGCCGTCGGTATATCTGCAGCCTTTATAGCCACTGTCTACGGTATAACTTTCTCCTATTTGATCTTTGGCCCAATCTCCAAAAAAATAAAGATCAAATCAAAAGAAGAACTAATGAGAATGTACATGATCGTTAATGCATGTAGAATGATGCTTAAAGGAGAAAACCCAAGGCTTATAGAAGAAAAGCTTAACTCCTTTGTGGAGGTTAAGTAGTGGCAAGGAAGAAAAAGTGTCCTGAAGAAGTTTCTGAAAGGTGGGCTATTCCTTACGCTGATTTTCTTACCCTTCTTTTATCTCTGTTCATAGCCTTATTTGCAGCGGCTCAAGCTGGGAAGCAAGCGGCACTAGAATATGCACAGGCTTTTGCAAGGGTCTTTGGTATGCGATTGGTCCCTTTTCAAGAAACTTTACCCAAGCAGATACTTCCCCAACCCGTGGTGCCCAGAAGCGAACCAACCGAAAAAGGTAAAAAGATACAGAGACAGATAAGAGAACTTGAGGAAATGTTAAAACGCATGGGTTTGGGGGGTAAGCTTAAGGTAGCTTACGAGGTAATAGGAATAAGGCTGATACTACAGGAGAAGATACTATTTGATTCTGGGAGTGCAGATCTAAGGCCAGAGATGTATCCCGTGCTGGATAAAATCTACGAAATAATAAAAGACCTACCAAATCCAGTGGAGGTTGAAGGTCACACAGATAGCATACATATATCTACAGAAAGATTTCCGTCCAACTGGGAGTTATCGGTTTCAAGGGCTTCTTCTATAGTTAGATACTTTATAGCCAAGGGTACAGCCCCGGAAAGGTTGAAGGCTTCTGGTTATGCGGACACAAGACCTATAGCATCAAACACCACACCGGAGGGTAGAGCTCAAAACAGGAGAGTGGAGATAGTAATTCTTAACATAAAAGGTGCGGAGCTTACTAAACAAGCACCTCAACAGCCTTAAGGCTATGGATTATTTTCTCTACCTCTTCTTCTGTTAAGTATGGATGGACTGGTATGGAAAAGACTTCTTTTTTAAACCGCTCTGCATTGGTAAGTGGAAGATGCTCCGCACCTCTTAACTCATTGAGAAGATAGCTATAATACACCCTTGCGTCTATCCCGTTTTCTTTAAGCAAAGATATTATCCTGTTTCTCTCTTTGTGCCTTAGAGTATAAAGGTGATATACATGATAGGCACCTTCCCTTTCCGATGGATGTATAAAGTTTGAGTTTATACTTTCTGAATACCTTTTGGCTATCTCCCTTCTTCTTCTGTTTCTTTCGTCTAAGTACTTGAGTTGTATGGCACCGATGGCAGCTTGAAATTCTGTTATTCTGACGTTGAAAGCGGGATGCTCGCCAAAATCTATCCACTTCTTTACTTCCTTAGCGATCTTATCATCGTCTGTTGCTATAACTCCTCCCTCTCCCATAGGGACGTTTTTTGAAGCATAGAAACTAAAGGCAGATAAATGTCCTAAGCTTCCGGTCTTTTTTCCAAAAAATTCTGCCCCATGGGCTTGAGCAGCGTCTTCAAGGACAATAAAACCATACTTTTCAGAAAGATAGTTTATGGCGTGCATGTCCGCGGGCTGGCCGTAAAGATGGACAGGTATAACTACCTTTGGGTTGTATTTTTTTGCTGCGTCCTCTAACTGATTTGGGTCCATTGTGTAATACTCGTCCACATCCACCACTACGGGAATACCGCCTGCCAAATAAACCGCGTCTATGGTCGCCATAAAGCTCATGGCTGGAACTATTACCCTTTCCCCTTCCACTTTTAAGGCTTTTAGAGCTATGAATAGAGCCACTGTGCCAGAGCAAACCGTGAAGGCATGTTTAACACCCAAATACTTGGCAAAGGACTCTTCAAAAAACTTTGTCCATTCACCTCTTGTTATCTTGTGGCTTTCAAGTATGTGGATGATTGCCTGCTTTTCTTCTTCAAAAAACCTCGGCTCTATTATGTTTATCATTAGGTTAAATTATAAGAGAAAACCCTCCCTGTAACCTCTTATAAATTCTTCTCCAGAAACCCTTTTACCTTTTTGATTTATGAGATCTAAGATTTCCACCGCACCCTCTCCACAGGCGACCACGAGTCTTTTTTTGTCTATTATTTCTCCTGCCTCTCCCACACCCTCCGCAAGTTTGGCTCTTAGGATCTTTAACCTCTCCCCCTTTGGAGTTAAACAGTAAGCTTCTGGAAAGAATGCCCTTACCCTGTTTATCACACTTTGGGCTTGTGCCTTCCAGCAAATTCTTAGCTCTTCTTTTGTTATGGGTGGTGCGTAAGTAGGATTGCCTTTCTGAGGCTTTGGCTTGATTTCTCCTTTAAACCAAAGCTTTAGAGTTTCGACTAGCAAAAAGGCTCCCATCTTAGAAAGTTTTTCCGAAAGGGTTTGATAGTTGTCCTCTTGGTTTATCTTTACTATCTGCCTTGAGAGTATGGGTCCTGTGTCCATCCCTTCGTCCATGAGCATTACAGAGTTCCCAGTAAATCTATCCCCAGCCAAAAGGCTTCTTTGGATAGGAGAGGCTCCCCTATACTTTGGAAGTAAAGACGCATGAAGGTTTATGCATCCAAACTTTGGGATGCTTAGCATATCTTTTGTTAGTATTTTTCCATAAGCTACAACTACTACGCAATCGGGCTTTAGACTTTCTAAGGTCTTATAAAGCTCCGCTTTACTTTGAGGCTGTAAGCACTCTATACCATTTTCAATGGCAAAGAGCTTTACGGGTGGTGGTGTGAGCTTTTGGCCTCTGCCAGCTGGTCTGTCTGGCTGAGTTATGATGGCTTTTACACCAAAATTTTTGATAACTTCTCTCAGGCTCGGCAGGGCAAAGGAAGGTGTGCCCATAAAGACTAAGTTCATTCTTTAACAAACTCCAAAAATAGGTCTTGTTGAAAGGTCTTTAGTTCTCTTAGCCTCAGCCTTATGCCATCCTCTACCTTTCTTATACCAAGGTCCCCTATTCTTACTCCCTCCCCAAGGATCACGGGTCCCACAAAGACGCACAACCTGTCAAAGAGTCTTTCCTTTAAAAAGCTGGTAAGCGTCTTTGCTCCCCCCTCCACCAGCAGATGCATTACTTCCTTAAAGTAAAGTTCTCTGAGAAGCTCTTTTAGGTTTAGCATACCGTTTTCGTAATCTGCCAGCAAGACCTCCACTCCTTCCTCTTCCAAGGTTTGGATCTTTTCTTTGTCTTCCACAGCAGTTATAATGATTGTCTTTGCTTCTTTGTCCTTTACAAGGTGGCAATCCATTGGGATCTTTAATTTTGGATCCAGCACTATCCTTATTGGGTTTTTCTCCCACTGGAAGGCTCTGACTGTAAGCTTTGGATTGTCCCTAAGGACTGTGTTTATACCAACAAGCACCGCCGAGGCTTCTGCTCGTAGTTTGTGGGCGTATTTCCTACTTTCTTCTGAGCTTATCCACTTGCTCTGGTAGTCCTTTGTGGCTAAGGAGCCATCCAAGCTTTGTGCAAACTTCAAAGTTATGTAAGGTCTTCTTTGGGTGATGTAGGTAAAAAAGTCTTCGTTTATCCTTTTGGCTTGTTCTTCCAAGACACCTACCTTAACCTCTATGCCCGCCTGCCTTAAGCGTTCCACTCCTTTTCCAGAAACCAGTGGGTTTGGGTCTAAGGTAGCAATGACTACTCTTTTTACTCCAGCTTTTATGATGGCCTCAGTGCAGGGGGGGGTGCGTCCGTAATGGACGCAAGGCTCTAAGGTAACATAAAGAGTAGAGCCTTTTGCAGAATCTCCTGCAATCGCAAGAGCCTTAGCCTCAGCATGGGGCATTCCAGCCTTTTCATGATTAGCTTTGGCTACTACTTGTCCATCCTTGACTATTACGCATCCAACAGTAGGGTTTGGATGAGTTAGCCCCTTTCTCTCCTGAGCCAGCCTCAGGGCCAGCTCCATAAAGTGCTTATCGTTCATTAGAGGGACTCTTCCATTATCTCCTTCATCAACCTCTCCACTTCCTCCGCCATGGGTTTTAGGTCAGGCTCTTGGAACATCTCCAGCATTTGGGTTGGTGCCATGGTGCTAACCACCGTTTTGCCTTCCTTTTGAAAGATAGCAATTCTACAGGGCATGGCGGTGGATATGAAGGCGTTCTTTGACAGCACTTGGCTTGCGTGCTTTGGAGAGCAAACCTCCACTATTACGCATTCGTAGTCTATAGGCACGCCTTTGTTTTTTAGAATGTTAGAAACTTCATGCACAGACATAACGCCAAAGCCCTTTGCCTTGGCTTTTTCTTCTAAGGCCTGTCTTACCTCTTGCACACTTTTCCCTGTTTCAAAATTTATCAGCATGCTTATACCTCCTCATAAGGTCTTCTAAAAGCTTAGGATAAATTATATTTAAAGCGTCGTCTATTGCAAAGCGCCTGCCCCGATCACCCTCCGCACCAGAGGGAAGAGAATGAGAAACTCTTAAACTGTAGTTCTTCTCTTCGTCTTTAAACCTTAGGTTGAAGGAAAGACCTAATTCATAAATGTTCGCCCTTTGGAAAGGAGAAAACCCCACTGGATTTTCCTTTAGCTCTAAAACATCCACCTCCACCTTTTGAGCGTCCTCTTTACAGCTCAGTTTGACTCCCGCCTGCAAAAAGACCCTTTCTATAGTATTTCTCAATGCGTAAGTCAAGTATGGTTCCGGAAAGGGGTTTTTTAAGCTTATGCAAACATCTGTGCCAAAACTAAAGCTTACAAGTAAAAGCTTCAATATTATTGCTTGATGGATGCGGATTGTTTTGCCCTCCACCTTAGGTATTCTTCTATGAACGGGTCTATGTCCCCGTCCATTACCCTTTGAACGTCGCCTACTTCTAAGCCCGTCCTCAGATCCTTTACCATCTGGTAAGGTTGGAACACGTAGGACCTTATCTGGTATCCCCAACCTATTTCTGTTTTTTCACCTTCCAAAGCTTTCTTCTTTTCCTCCAACTTTTGAAGTTCCAACTGATAGAGTTTAGCCTTCAAAAGCTCCAAGGCCTTCATTCTGTTTTGATACTGAGATCTTTCCTGTTGGCAGGAAACCACAATACCAGTGGGTTTGTGCCTTATTCTAACTGCTGTATCCGTCTTATTTACGTACTGGCCACCTGCTCCACTAGCTCTGAAAGTTTCCATCTCCAGATCCTCTTCCCTTATCTCTATGTTTATAGACTCATCTATCTGAGGGACTACGGACACTGAAGCAAAGGATGTGTGCCTTCTGGCGTTGGCGTCAAAGGGAGAAATGCGCACAAGTCTGTGAACTCCACTTTCTCCCTTCAAGTATCCATAAGCGTAAGGCCCCTTTATAAGCATGGTGGCACTCTTTATTCCAGCCACATCGTCAGGCTGATAGTCTATGATCTCTATATCGTATCCTTTTTTCTCTGCCCATCTTCTATACATCCTAAAGAGCATCTCTGCCCAATCGCACGCTTCCGTTCCTCCTGCACCAGCTTGCACGGTAAGGTAGGCGTTCTTTTCGTCCATCTCCCCAGAAAGGAAGACCTTAATCTCCATAGCCTCAATTAGTTTCTCCAGAGTTTGTAGCTCTTCCTTTATAACCTGCAAGCTGTCAAGCTCTTCCTCCGAAGTTATCTCTATAAACTCTTCAACGTCCCTAAGAGTTTTTTCTGTTTCCTTGAGGGTGCTTATGTTTTCTTCTAACCATTTTCTCCTTTGTGTTAGATTTTTTGCCCTTTCCGGATCACTCCAAAAGTCCGCAGAAGCCATAGCTTTGTCAATTTCTTCCAGCTCCCTTTCAAGCGTGCCTGGGTCCAAACTAAGCTTTACGTCCTCAAACCTGTGTTTTAATTCATACAGCTTTTCTTTTAACTCTAAGAGCATAAGAAATAAATATAATTCGCCCATCTCGCTTTTGTGGAGCTTATAATATCAGACTATGAGAGTTAGGGTTTTGATCGTTCCAAAGGAAGGGCTCTTGGACCCAGAAGGTAGAGCTGTAAAAGAGGTGTTGGAAGACAACGGCTATAGTGTAAAGAACGTTAGGGTTGGTAAGATAATTGAGATGGATGTGGAAGATGCTTCCCAGGTTAAAGAGATTGTGGAGAAGTTTCTCTATAATCCCCTCATAGAGGAGTACGTTATAGAATGAAGTTTGGAGTTTGTGTGTTTCCCGGTTCTAACTGCGACTACGACACCTATTACGTGCTTAGGGACGTGGTGGGGGTTGAGGTAAGATTTTTGGACTACAGAGAAACAAGAATAGAAAACTTGGATTGTGTGATTCTGCCCGGTGGCTTTTCCTTTGGCGACTACCTAAGAGCTGGTGCGCTGGCTAGCAAGACCCCTTTGGCAAAGGCTATTGTGGATTTTGCTCAAAAAGGTGGGTTCGTGGTTGGGATTTGTAATGGTTTTCAGATTTTAACCGAGCTTCATCTTTTGCCGGGAGCTCTTCTAAAAAACGAAAATTTAAGATTCGTTTGCAAAGACGTGTTTTTAAGAGTGGAAAATAATTCTACACCTTTTACTAAAAAGCTGGAAAAAGGAGAAATCATAAAACTTCCAATAGCTCACGCAGAAGGCAGGTATTACCTTCCAGAAGAAGAGCTAAGGGAAGTGGAAAAGAAAGGTCAGGTGCTCTTTAGATACTGCCAAGAAGATGGCACAGTAAGTCAAGAGGCCAATCCCAACGGTTCTGTAGGAAACATAGCAGGGGTCTGCAACAGAGAGTTTAACGTCTTTGGACTTATGCCCCATCCAGAGAGAGCCTGCGAGGATATCTTAGGATATCACGATGGGCTCTTGCTTTGGTATTCCTTGGTTAGTGCCTAAAGTGTCTTGTTCCAGTAAAAATAAGAGCTATTCCATGTCTATCACAAGCCTGTATTACTTCTTTGTCCCTTATAGAACCACCAGGTTGTATTATGGCGGATATGCCTACCTCTGCGCAGAGCTCCACGCTGTCGCTAAAAGGCAAAAAAGCTTCCGAAGCCATCACCGCACCTTTAAGGTCAAAGCCAAACCTCTTAGCCTTTTGAATGGCACACCTTAAGCTATCAACCCTTGAAGTGTTTCCCGTGCCAATGCCCAGAGTCCTGCCATCTTTTGCTATAACTATGGCGTTGGACTTTGCGTATTTACAAACCTTAAAAGCAAAAAGCATATCTTCCATTTCCTCCTGCGTTGGCTTTCTTTGACTTACCACTTCAAGCTTTTGATAATCTACGGTGTCTTCTTCCTGAAGTAAATACCCACCGCTGACCTTTTTAATATCCCAGTAGTTAGACAGGCCAAAAAATTGAATGATCCTTAGATTTTTCTTGGTTTTTAGAACTTCCAGCGCTTTTTCCTCATAATCAGTTGCAAGGACTACCTCAAGGAAAAGCTCCTTTAGCAGCTCTGCAGTTTCTAAATCTACAGGCTGGTTAAAAGCCACTATACCACCAAAGGCTGATTCTGGGTCAGTTTCTTTGGCTTTCAGAAAGGCTTCCGCTGGACTTTTGCCAAGGGCTACTCCGCAAGGATTGTTGTGCTTTACAATAACGCACGCTCGCTCCTGAAACTGGGACACGAGCTTAAGAGCGGAGTCCGCATCTAAATAGTTGTTATAGGACATCTCCTTTCCGTGAAGGATCTTGACCTTAGTTATGCCCAAACCTTCTAAGGGATTCTCCAAAAGCCAAGCCCTTTGGTGTGGATTTTCTCCATATCTTAACTCTCCAAGGGATTTAACTGGAATGGCGAACTTTGGAAATATTCTATCCACTTCAAAAAGGTCAGAGAGAGCCCTTGAGATTAAACTGTCGTAGTATGCAGTCAAAGAAAAGGCCTTTACCGCAAGGTATTTTCTATCTTCCAGAGTAAGGCTGCCTTCTTTCAACTTTTGGGCAACCCATCCGTAATCCTTCGGATCACATACCACCAAAACCCTGTAAAAATTCTTGGCAGAAGCCCTAAGAAGGGCTGGACCACCAATATCTATAAACTCCATAAGTTCCTTCTCTTCCAACCCCTCGGAAAGTTTTTCCTCAAGGGGATATAGATTTACCACTACCACATCTATAGGCTCTATTCCAAACCTTTTGGCTTCTTCTAAATCCTTTTCTACCCAATTCCTCATGAGTATGCCGCCGTGTATGGCAGGATGTAGCGTTTTTACTCTACCGTCAAAGATTTCCGGAAACTTTGTGATGTTTTCCACCTCTACAACTTCTAATCCCTTTTTTCTTAAGTAATTAGAAGTGCCTCCGGAAGATATAAGCTCATATCCAGCTTCTTTCAAGGCATAGGCTAACTCCTCTACTCCTTCTTTGTAATACACGGAAATAATAGCCTTCATAAGTAGTTATTATAAGGGTTTGCGTAATCGCCTGTATTTTCCCAACGTTTCTAAGGGCAATGCCAACCTTTGAAAGACAGGTCCATGGTTTTACAGAGGGGATCACCAAGCTTATGAGGGAAAGGCTTTCTCCTTAGGATATGGCATGGATAAATTTGGCCATACAAGCTACAAGCTCTATCTTAGTTTCCCTATCTTGGTATCTATCCAACTACACTTATCTTTTTTACTCTGGCATTGTTCAGTTTTTATCCGTGGGTGTGCTTTCTTATGGTGTCTATGATACGCTAAACCAAAGGAGGGGTCCATTAAAAGGGCTTGATGTGTCGGTTAAGTTTCTTATTTTGGGGTTGTTTTTGTGCTGGTTTTATCTTTTAATTTTGGATTGTTCATGCTTCGCTTAGAGCCAGTTAGTTTATTATATTTCCATGCTGATAAGGATAGCTCACAGTCCAGACGCAGACGATGCTTTTATGTTCTATCCATTAACCGCTGGTATTATAGACACAGAAGGTTTGCAGATAGAACACGTGCTGGCGGATATTCAGACCTTAAACGAGCATGCAATGAAAGGAACTTATGAAGTTTCTGCAGTTTCTTTCCACGTCTATCCATACATCTCCGATAAATACTTAGTCCTTCCAAGTGGAGGAAGTGTGGGAGACGGCTATGGACCTTTGGTTGTCGCAAAGGAAAAGCTACAGAGCCTGAAGGGAGAAAAAGTAGCCGTTCCTGGACTTTTAACTACAGCTTACTTAGTCTTAAAGCTTTACGAGCCAGAGATTGAACCGGTAGTCTATCCTTTTGACCAAATCCTTGATGCGGTTTTATCTGAACAAGTTAAAGCAGGGCTGGTAATACACGAAGGACAGTTAGGATACCAAGAAAGAGGACTTTTAAAAGTAGTAGATTTAGGGGAATGGTGGAAATCCCAAACTGGCCTTCCACTACCCTTGGGTTGCAATGTGGTAAGGAGAGATTTAGGGAAGGAAATTATAAGGAAGATAGAAAGACTTATGAAAAAAAGCATTGAATATGCACTCTCCCACAGAGAAGAAGCCCTCAGCTTTGCCATAAAATACGCAAGGGAAATAAAGGAAGACAAAGCAAAAGTGGATAGATTCGTAAGTATGTATGTAAATCAAAGAACTCTGGACTATGGAGAGGATGGCAGAAAGGCAGTAAGGCTACTTTTGGAGCTTGGATACAAACAAGGTATAATAAAAGTTCCACCACCTGACGTTGTATTTTCAGATAGTTGAAAATTCTCAGATATTACATTCACAATAAATCCAGATGGAATTGTAAGATAAATAAACCAAACTTTTACCAAGCTTCAATACATTAAGTTATTCAGGATGTCAACTTTTAGCGGTTATAAGCTGAACTGATCAAAACACTAAAAGCAATAGAGGAAATCCTTAACAGAGTTTTTAAGTGGCAAAGATTACAAGGTAAGCATAAAGAGAATGGTTCCATGCTGTAGGAAGAGCGCTTCAAGTGATATATACGTTTGCTTTTTGGGTTTATGTAAGAGCTATTATCTGTGGCTTGCGGTGGATGAAGAAGGCAGAATAGACTCATGGACCGCTGGTATGTAAGTGCTGTAAGCAACCTTATTTATATGCTATGCCTAACAAAAAGGAGACTAATAATAGATAAAAGAGTTCCTATCATAACCCCTTCTGAAAACCTTTTTGGCTTGATCTTTTTGAGTAAGTTCAAGTGAGAAAGTATAGCATAGTAAATCCAAAGAAGAAGGGTTATTACAAGTTTTGGGTCGTCTATCCAGTGCTTTCCAAATTGGGAGCGTGTCCAAAAACTGCCAAACACTAAGGTTATAGTAAAACCTAAAAAAGCTAAGCTTGTAAATAATCTCTCTGCTGTTATCAAGCTGTTTAAAGGAACGTAAGCTTGAAAAAGGGTATGTGTCTTTAATCCTCTCTCTATTAGCAGCTTAAGAGAAGAGGACATGCCACCCAGAAAAGCAAACAAATAGCTTAGTGATGCAGATATAAGGTGTAAACCGTAAAGAGTGCTTTTGTATGGAGAAGGAGAAGAGGGCAAAGCAAAGAGCGTGGAAAGAAACCCTATAAAAGCGGCCATATAGCTAAAGTAAAGCAGCCTGCTGTATTTGTATGATAGGAGAATAAAAGCTAAGACTAAAAGGTTGCCAAGCAGGGAAAAAAAGCCATAGATATCACCAAAGGGAAAGGTATTTTGATCTAAGTATCTAAGGGCAAAGTATATAAAATAACAAATTAAGGCTAAGCCCATAAACCCATTGGCTAAAAATCTGTGAGACTTTGAGGTTAGAAGATTGTAAATACCAAAAAAGGAGGAAACAAGGTAAAGGAATAAAGCTAAAAAGAGCATAATTAAAAGTTTAAAACACCTTCTTCAAAGCTTGCCTTATACTTCTTGCTATACCTTCCGCATCTATTCCTACTAAATTCCGGAGGAGATTCTGATTTCCGTGCTCTACAAACCTATCCGGGACTCCAAGCATGATTACTTTTTTAACGATCCCCTTTCTGGAAAGAAATTCCAAAACTCCAGAACCAAACCCCCCCACTATGGTGTTGTCCTCTACGGTTATAAACAGATCATACCTTGAGCAAAGGTCCAAAAGCATAGACTCATCCATGGGCTTTACAAACCTTGCATTTACCACTCCCATTTTTATACCTTCCTTTCTGAGTTCTTCTGCTGCTCTTAGTGCCTGATATACAGGATAGCCCACCGCAAGGATTACACCATCTTCTCCGTCTAAAAGCTCCTCCCAAGAGCCTATGGGTACGTTTTTCGGTTCTTCTACTGGCACGCCGTAAGCTGGACCTCTCGGATATCTAAGGGCAAAGGGAAGGGTTTGGTTTAGTCCAGTGTACAGCAAATCAACCAGTTCTTGCTCATCCTTTGGCGCGCAAACTATCATGTTTGGCACTATCCTAAGATAGGATAGGTCAAAAACTCCGTGATGGGTTGGCCCGTCCTCCCCCACAAGTCCCCCTCTGTCTATGGCAAAAACCACGTGTAGCTTCTGAAGGGCTATGTCGTGTATGACCTGGTCGTAGGCTCTCTGTAAGAATGTAGAGTAGTAACAGGCCACTGGCTTTAGGCCCTCCGCTGCTAGTCCTCCTGCAAAGGTGCATGCGTGCTGTTCCGCAATGCCCACGTCAAAAAACCTTTCTGGAAACCTCTTGGCAAACTCCACAAGACCTGAACCTTCCTTCATAGCCGGTGTTATAACCACTATCTTTTCATCCTTTTCTGCCATCTCCACGATAGCTTTTCCAAAAACTGAAGTCCAAGTGGGAGGAGAGGGCTTTTTTATAAACTCTCCAGATTCTCTCTTGTAGGGAGCTACCCCGTGCCAAGTAACCGGGTCGTTTTCCGCTGGCTTGTATCCTTTACCCTTTTTAGTGTATATGTGGAGAAGAACTGGACCTTCTATGTCCTTTATATTTTTCAGGGTTGTTTCTAAAGCTGGTAGGTCGTGTCCATTCACCGGACCTATGTAGTTAAAGCCCAGTTCTTCAAATATTATCCCAGGGGAGATAATACCCTTTAAGAACTCTTCTGTAAGCTTTACTAATCTTTTGGCAGGGCTTCCAAGATGTTCTGCTATACGTTTTACCTTTTGACGGGTTTCTTGCACAAAGTGCCCGCTTATGATCTTACTAAGATAGGTTGATATGGCTCCAACATTTGGAGATATGGACATCTCATTGTCATTCAGTATGACTATAAACTTGCTCGGTCTTAAATGACCTGCGTTGTTTAGGGCTTCAAAAGCCATACCGGCAGTCATGGCACCATCACCTATAACCACAACCACGTATCCATCTCTCTTGAGAAGATCCTTACCAACCCTGAAACCTAAACCCGCAGATATGGATGTGGAGCTGTGCCCTGCACCAAAGGCGTCGTAGGGACTTTCTTCCCTTCTGAGAAACCCAGATATGCCTTCATACTGCCTTAATGTAAGAAATTGATCCTTTCTATCTGTGAGGATCTTCCAAGGATAAGCCTGGTGTCCAATATCCCAAACTATAACATCCTTTGGAGGATCAAAAACCCTAAGTAAGGCTATGGTTAGCTCAACCACTCCAAGACCCGGAGCCACATGCCCACCATTTTTGGCAGTTACATCTATTATGTAGTCTCTTACCTCTTGGGCGAGTTGCTCGAGTTCTTTGTAATCCATATACCGTAAGTCTATAGGTCCCTTGTAGCCTTCCAAAAGCATAATATTTAATATATGCGATATTATAGCAAGTGCTCTGTTAGCTATGTTCTTTAAATACCATCTTTTTCCCTTTGGTTACCTTTAGAACTTGCCAAGCACTTTGAAACACCTGAGTTGGCTTCCCTACATGGACTTGGCTCACTCTCAAGATATATCAGAAACATGGATTGATGTATAATACATTACCTATGGAATATGCCTTCTTTGAGGACTGTGTGGTTCCAGTTGAAGAAGCAAAGATCAGTATAAAGACAAATTCTTTTCACTACGGCACAGCCATTTTTGAGGGTATAAGAGCCTATTGGAATGAGGAAGAAGAGCAGCTTTACATACTCTTTGCCAAAGAGCACTACCAGAGGCTCATAAACAACTGTAAGGCTATGTTCATGGAGCTTAAGTACTCTGTGGAAGACCTTGTGAATATTACCAAGGAGATTCTAATAAAAAGCCAAATAAAGGAAGATGTTTATATAAGACCTATAGCTTACTTTAAGGACCTTGCATTAACTCCAAAGCTTATTGGTTTTACTCCAACCGTGGCTATATACATTTACAAATTTGGAAGGTATTTAGACACTTCAAGGGGGGTTAGGGTTAAAGTATCGTCTTGGATTAGGAATGATGACAACTCTATCCCTTCCAGGTGGAAGGTATCGGGTGCTTATGTAAATAGTGCTTTGGCAAAGACCGAAGCTCTCCTTGCTGGATACGATGAGGCTATAATGCTCAATCAAAATGGTTTTGTAGCTGAGGGCTCTGGGGAAAATATATTTATAGTAAGAGGTAGAAAGCTTATAACTCCATCATATTCAGAGCACATACTGGAAGGTATAACCAGATCTGCTGTTATAAAGCTTGCGAAGAATGAACTCGTGCTTGAGGTTGAGGAAAGGCCAGTGGCAAGAAGCGAGCTTTATGTGGCTGACGAGGTCTTTCTGACAGGAACAGCGGCGGAGATAACTCCCGTGATAGAGATAGATAACAGAAAGATAAACGGGGGAAAGGTAGGAATTATCACTAAGGAACTTCAGGAATTGTACTTTAAAGCTGTTAGTGGTAGGATAGATAGATACAAAGTCTGGCTCACACCTGTTTATGAAAAGTGAAACATACGAAGAGCTAAGAGAAAGATCCTACGAGTACCTGACATTAAACAGATTTCCTGGCACCAAGGAGCACAAAGAGGCAAAAAGCATTATAAAAAATCTTCTTAGGGAAAAGGGGATTCCTTTTGTGGAAGAGAATTTTTTAGTAAAAAAGCGTGTGCCAATTGGAGCCTATCTGAAGGTAAACGAGCATTATATTAGAGCTTTCCCTTTTGTTGGAAGCTTAAGCGGGACTTTTGAGGGATACGTAAAGGAAAACTTTGTAGAAGGAGACATAGCCCTTCAAGAAGCAAAGAGCATAAACTTTGAACTAATAAAAAGCAAGAATGTAAAAGCGGTAGTATGCTATCTTAATAGCTTGGACCATATATTCTACGGTGGGGTACAAGAAGACCTGGCTATAGTCTCTATTAAAAAAAGCGACCTTCCAAAGGTGAAGGATTTTTACGCTAAACTTTACGTGAAAAGTAAGGAAGAAGTTATCAGGTGTAGCAACATACTGCTTGAGCTGGGGAAAGGTCCTGTAGTCTATCTGGTGGCTCACATGGACACAAAGCCAGAAACCTATGGAGCGGTGGACAATGGGCTGGCATCCTTCATACTACCTTACATCTACCAAGAGCTAAGGGAAGATTTTAGGATTCCCTTTAGGATCAGAGTTCTTATAACTGACTGCGAGGAAGTAGGTTTGGAAGGTGCCAAACATCACCTAAGCAAGGTAATAAAACACGCATACTACTGCCTAAACTTAGATGGTATAGGATGGAGCAGTCCAGCGATTATATACAGGGACAGCGATGGATACAACGATTACGAACTATCTGAAAAGTTTTATAGAATAGCAAAGCAGGTAGGATTGGAAGCTCAGCTAAAGGCAGTTCCGTCTGCAAAAAGCGACCACATACCGTTCAAAAAGTTAGGGCTAAAAACTCTGTTTTTAAGCTCTCATCCACTTCCTATCAGACATACGATCTGCGACAATTACGACGCCATAGATTGGCAAATAGCAAGGCTTTGGTTTGTGGCTATTTTGCACTTTTTGAAAAACTTAGGAAGAACCTAAAACACAAAAGCTAAAACTGTCATATCCCCTAAGGCATAAAACCCGTGAGGCTCCTCCCTTTCGTAAAGAACATAATCCCCAGCTGTCTTCATTTAGAAGCATCTTCTTCGTGGGCATAAGCTGGGAAAACTCCCTTTCAGAAGTAGAGATCACCTTTGCCATGGCTAACCTCCAAACCTAAGTTTTATTGCAAAGAATACTATCAACAGAGACAAAAAAAGGTTTAAAAATCCCAACAGCCTTGCAATATAGAGGTTTATTCTTCTTTCGTATGCCCTTTTGCCAAAATAAAGGTCGTGGCTTAAGGATAAGATGACTACTCCACCAAAGGCAAGGAGTTTGTGCAAAAGTGTCCTCACGTAAGGATTTGAGAAGTCAATAAGCTGTGAAAAACCAATAATGTAATGTATATTTATCAAGCCTGTTATGAAGAGACCTGTCAAGGATAGGAATGTGCCATAAAAACTAAGCCTCTACAAGAACAAGGGCCAACATCCCACCTACCCAGACGCAGGCAAAGAGCACATGCAAAAAAAGGGCAAGCTCTTTTAAAGTAATCATTTACATACATTATAGGCCTACCTTATTATAAAGG
Source organism: Thermocrinis sp. (assembly GCF_036781485.1). Taxonomy (NCBI): domain Bacteria; kingdom Pseudomonadati; phylum Aquificota; class Aquificia; order Aquificales; family Aquificaceae; genus Thermocrinis; species Thermocrinis sp. The sequence goes on along the minus strand of NZ_DAIQAX010000008.1, from coordinate 37,767 downwards.
CAACCGCTACCGAATACTCTTTTTCGTGCGATAGGGAGATCAAAAGGTTAAGATCTTCTAACCCTTCTCTTAAGAGTTTAACCTTTGCAGGTTTGCCAAAGTCCCCGAGTATTTCTATCTCAGAAAACTTTAAAAGGATGCCAGTATGCTGATATACAGCCTTTAAAACTGCCTCCTTCCCAGCCCATCTGGCAGATAAGCAGGCTATGAAGTCCGCCCGAGCTTTACAGTATTCAATCTCAACAGGCGTGTATATGCGTTTTAGAAACCTCTCTCCAAATCTATCCACTACCTCTTTTATCCTCCTGTTGGAAACTATATCCACACCTATCAATACTCTACCTCTACCTTGTATTCGACCTTTTGCAGTCTTTTGAGCTCATCTGGTAGCTGGTTTAATTGCTCCAAGAGCTTCTCTCTGATTTCCTTTAATGTTGGTAGTGGAAATGTTAGCCTTTTTACAAGCCCACCTTCTTTGTATCTAATCACTCTGTCGTAGTAAAATTTCCCATCCTTGAAGTGTCTTAATACCTGTCTTTTGTAAGGAAAGGTCTTTTTCCCGGGGCTTTCCTTGAACTTAGGTTTCCCTTCATATTCCACCAGTTTATAGGCTATGTCCAAGTATGGTGCGTCTGAGGAAGTTAGGACCTTTGTCCCTACGCCAAAGGCATCTATAGGCACCCCTTCCGAAAGCCACTGCTCTATGTCATACTCGTCCACCCCACCACTGACCAAAATTTTCACCTCCTTAAAACCTTCTTCGTCAAAAAGTTTTCTAACTTCTCTGCAAAGCTGGGGAATATCTCCGCTGTCTATTCTCACACCCAAGACTTTGATTCCATCCCTCATAAGTTTTAAAGCCTTGCGGGCCCCTTCAACCGTATTGTAGGTATCTATCAAAAGAAAGACCCTGTCTGGAAAGCTCTTTGCAAAAGCTCTAAAAGCTTCCTCCTCTTCATCAAAGATCATGACGTAAGAATGAGCCATGGTGCCAAATACTGGTATTCCATACTGCATACCAGCTTGAAGGTTTGATGTTCCGTTGAAACCTGCTACATAACAAGCCCTTGCCCCTAAAAGCCCAGACATAGGAGAATGGGCCCTCCTTAAACCAAAATCCACCAAGGCCCTACCCTTAGCTGCAAGGTAGCTTCTAACAGCCTTTGAGGCTATAACAGTTTCAAAGTGTATGGTATTTATAACAAGCGTTTCTATCAGCTGGGCTTTTGGAAGCGAACCCTCTACCTGAAGGATAGGCTCATTTTGAAAGAATATGGTTCCCTCTTCCATAACGTAAAAGTCAAGGTCAAGCTCTAACTCCCTCAAATAGTCCAAAAACCAATCTTTGAATATGCCTAAGCCTTTCAGATACTGTAATTCCTTATCTCCAAACCTGTAGTTTTCTAAGAGCTTTATCAGAGTCTCAAGACCAGCAGCCACTAAGAAATTCCTTTCCTTTGGAAGCCTTCTGACAAACAGACTAAAAACAGCCTTTCCTGTTTTTCCGTGCTCTAAGTAGCTCTGTGCCATTGTAAGTTCGTAAAGGTCAGTCATCAAAGCAGTGCTTTCCATGGCTTGAGAATTATAATAAATACCTTGGCATGGAGAAGCAGTATAATCCAAATGAAATAGAAAAAAAGTGGCAGGAGATTTGGGAAAGAGAAAAGGTGTATTCTACCAAAGAGTCTGGTGATAAGTGTTATGTTCTTGAGATGTTTCCCTACCCTTCTGGTAGGATTCATATGGGGCACGTTAGAAACTACACCATCGGGGATGCTTTAGCTCGCTTTTTGAGGATGAAGGGTAAAAACGTTCTTCACCCGATGGGGTGGGATGCCTTTGGCCTTCCTGCGGAAAACGCTGCCATAAAGCACGGAGTGCATCCGGCTAAATGGACCAAAGAAAACATAGCCTACATGAAAAAACAGCTTCAAAGCTTAGGACTTTCTTACGACTGGGACAGAGAAATAGCCACATGCGACCCTGAATATTACAAGTGGAACCAGTGGATATTCATAAAGCTCTACGAAAGGGGGCTGGTTTACAGAAAGGAGGCGGAGGTAAATTGGTGTCCGAACGACGAGACAGTTTTGGCAAACGAGCAGGTGATAGATGGAAGATGCTGGAGATGTTCCACACCAGTAATCAGAAAGGAGGTTCCCTCTTGGTATATAAAGATCACTGACTATGCAGAGAGACTTTTGGAAGACCTAAAACTCTTGGAGGGTAAGTGGCCTGAGAGGGTTATCATTCAGCAAAAAAACTGGATAGGAAGGTCCGAAGGAGCCATTCTTAAGTTCTTTGTGGGAGATACTCCTATAGAGGTTTTTACCACAAGACCGGACACGGTCTTTGGGGCTACCTTCGTAGTGCTTGCACCGGAGCATCCACTTACCTTAAGCCTTGCCAAGGAAGGTGGGAGGTTAGAAGAAGCGGAAGCTTTTGTTAAAAAAATGAAGAGCATGTCTTCCAGAGAAAGGGGAATACAGGAAGAGAAAGAGGGAGTGTTTTTAGGAGTTTATGCGGTAAATCCCGCCAATGGAGAAAAGATTCCAGTATGGACCGCAAACTACGTGCTCTACGAATACGGAACTGGTGCCATAATGTGCGTGCCTGCCCACGACCAAAGGGATTACGAGTTTGCCATAAAGTATGGACTTCCCATAAAACCTGTTATAAAACCTCTTGAAGGGGAACTACCAAAGGATAAAGCATACGAAGGACCAGGCGTGCTGATAAACTCCGGACAGTTTGACCGCATGGACTCTCAGAGTGCAAAAAAGGCAATAACCCAGTGGCTAAAGGAAAGAGGTTTGGGAGAATTTAAAATAACTTACAAACTCAGAGACTGGAACATATCCCGTCAAAGATACTGGGGAACGCCTATACCCATAATCTACTGTGATAGATGCGGAACACTTACCGTGCCAGAGGACCAACTGCCCGTACTGCTTCCAGAAAACGTTAGCATATCCGGACACGGTAATCCCTTAGCCCAGGTGGAAGAATGGGTAAATACCACTTGTCCAAAGTGTGGAGGACCTGCCAGAAGAGAAACAGATACAATGGATACCTTCTTTGATTCCTCTTGGTATTTTCTAAGGTTCTGCGACCCAAAGAACGACAAAGAGATCTTTGACAAGGAGAAGGTAGATCGTTGGATGCCTGTGGATTATTACATAGGTGGGATAGAGCATGCGGTCTTGCATCTCCTTTATGCCCGCTTTTTCCAAAAGTTCCTTTATGATCTTGGGCTTGTCAAAGACGTCGAACCTTTCCAAAGGCTGATCACTCAGGGAATGGTTTTAAAAAGGTGGGTAAGTGTGGAAAGATTTTTGGAGTTTTTGGGATTGAGTATAGAAGATTCTATAGAGGAGCTTAAAGCTAAAATCTATGAGCTTAATAGTTGATAATAATCATTGAAAGCTTCCCAGCAAGTCCTAAACTATAAGCTCATCTTACTTGTAGGAGGTGTTAAACATGTTTGAATACAGCGAAAAGGTGCTTGACCACTTTTTGAACCCAAGGAACGTGGGCGTTTTGGAGGACGCAAACGGAATAGGTCAGTGTGGAAATCCTGCCTGTGGAGACGCCATGCTGTTTACCATAAAGGTAAATCCAGAGACGGACGTTATAGAGGATGTTAGGTTTAAAACCTTCGGGTGTGGTTCTGCTATAGCAGTTTCCTCTCAGCTTACTGAGATGATAAAGGGCAAGACTATAGACTATGCACTCAACCTTACTTACAAAGACATCTTTGACGAACTTGGGGGTCTTCCACCGCAAAAGATCCACTGCACAAACCTTGGCTTGGAAACTCTACACGTGGCCATAAAGGATTACCTTATCAAACAGGGAAGGTTGGAAGAAGCGGAGCAAATTCCAGGTTGTTATGAAGAAGAAGAGGAAGAAAAGAGCGAATTTGAATTTTTGTCCCTATGAGTGACGTAAAAGCCCTTGCCCTCCTTTCTGGAGGGCTTGACAGTAGCTTGGCCATAAAGCTTATACAGGAGCAAGGTATTCAGGTTCATGCCTTCCATTTTTATACAGGCTTTTGCATAACCGAGCATAAAAGAAGGCTTGGCATAAAGAAAAAGGATGGCTCTCATTACACAAACCCAGCCCTTAAAGCTGCGGTTCAACTAAACGTGCCTTTAGAAATAGTAGACATATCGGAAGAATACTTTGATGTGGTGTTAAATCCAAAGTATGGATACGGTGCTAATGTAAATCCGTGCATAGATTGTAGGATAATGATGCTCAGAAAAGCTAAGGAGATAATGCAGGAAAGAGGTTATCACTTTGTTATAACAGGAGAGGTCTTAGGACAAAGGCCTATGAGTCAAAGGATGAACACGCTCAGACTCATAGAAAAAGAATCTGGTTTGGAAGGCTACATCCTAAGACCGCTCTCTGCAAAACTTCTGCCACCTACCATCCCGGAAAAGCTCGGATGGATAGATAGAGAAAAGCTCCTTGGGATCAGGGGTAGAGGAAGGAAAGTGCAAATAGAGCTTGCTAAAAAATACGGCCTTGACTACGAACAGCCAGCTGGTGGATGCTGTTATCTGACCGATCCAAACTATGCCCTAAAGTTTAGAGAAACGTTAAATGTAGAGGGGAGGATAACTAAGGAGGATTTGTTAATTCTGTCTGTGGGTAGACATCTCCGTTTGCCTTCTGGAGCAAAGCTTATTGTGGCAAGGAACGAAGGGGAGCTAAACTTTTTAAAAGGTTTTACAAACCGATACGGTTATGCCAGAAGAGAAGACCAAAAGGGTACCTTGGTGCTTATAAAAGGCATGCCAACAGAAGAAGAGTATCCCATCATAGCAGGCATAGTGTGCAGATACTCCAAAAAAGAACCCGCAACGGTGCTTATAAAGATTGGAGATAAAGAAACCCGCCTTTGGGCAGAACCGGCAACTGAAGAAACCATAGAAAGTCTTAAAATAATTAAGGAGAAGGTCCATGGAGTTGAATGATATAAAGCCAGACGTGATTCATGATGTGGTAGGGACGTTCTGCCCAGTGCCCATATCAGAAACCGCAAAGATGATAAGGCAAATGAAAATAGGCCAGATTTTGGAATTGATAGCAGATGACCCAGGTGTGGTAGAGGATATACCAGCTTGGTGCAAGACCACTGGACAGGAATTTTTAGGTCTTTATGAGGAAGATGGCGAATACCATCTTTTTGTCAAGAAGGTAAAGGAGCTATGAAAGAAAGGCTGAACTTGGATACAAACCTGAAGGAGCTTTTAGAGAGATATCCAGATGCTAAAAAAATACTGTGGGAATATGGATTAAATAGGCTTGAGGAAGAGGACTTGGTTGATGTGGTGTCAGATAAGCTAACAATAAAAGGCTTTTTTAGACTTATGGATTTGGATGAGGATGCTCAGGGAAAAATCTGGTTAGAGATACAAAATTTAATAAGAGAATCGGAGGAATGAGATGGAAAAGGAAAGATTGAAAGAAGTAGAAAATGTGTTGGATAAGATAAGACCAGCCCTAAAAGAGCATCATGGGGATCTAAGGGTGGTGGATATAAAGGATGATGCGGTATACCTTCAGTTTGAAGGTGGATGCACCGAATGTCCCATTGTGGACGCTTCCTTAAAGGATGTTGTGGACATTGCTCTTAAAGGCAATTTAAACTGGGTGAAGAAGGTAGAAATATCCGTTCCAAAACACAGTATTTTATGAACATCTCCGGTAATACTTTCCTTTATGGAGTGGTGGGATATCCTGTAAAGCACTCCCTTTCTCCCCTGTTTCAAAATAGGCTCTTTGAGTATGTAGGTTTAAATGCGGTTTATGTTCCCTTTGAGGTAAAGCGGGAGGAGTTGAAAACCGCCTTTGAAGGTTTAAAAGCTTTGAATGTAAAAGGTATAAACCTAACCATTCCGCACAAAGAGGCAATCGTTGATATGTTGGACTTTGTTCATCCGGATGCAGAAAAAATAGGAGCGGTAAATACTGTTAAGTTTGGAGAAAGGACTGAGGGCTATAACACAGATTGGATAGGTTTTTTAAACAGCTTAAAGGAGACTGTTGGAGAGTTAAAGGGAAAAACAGTTTTGGTTTTGGGTGCAGGTGGTTCTGCACGTGCGGTTTTGTATGCACTGGAAAAGGAGAATGCTAAGGTCTATCTTTGGAACAGAACCAAAGAAAAGGCAAAGAATCTTTCGGAAATTTTTAAATCCGAAACTGTTTCCTCACCTGAAGAGGTTTTAGACTCTGCACACATAATCGTAAATACCACCTCTGTAGGTCTAACAGAAGATTATTTGCTTTTTGACTATTCTCTTTTGAAGGAAGGTCAAGTGGTATTTGAGCTGATTTACGGAAAAAACACCCTTCTGAAGGAGTGGTCTCAAAAAAGGGGCGCAGTATATTTGGATGGTCTTAAAATGCTGGTTTATCAGGGATTAGAAAGTTTCAGGATTTGGACTGGGTGTAAGCCAAATCCGAAAGTTGCCTTTCAAGCTCTTGAAAAGCACTTAAAGTGAGCTCTTTCAGAAGTTCTATATAAGTTGGATGGTCTTTCAAAGTAGGCACCCTTATAAACTCTTCCACTCCAAGCTCCCTTGCCATGTTGTGGTATAGATGGTCCAGCTCGTATAGCGTTTCGGAATGCTCACAGGTAAAGGAAACTGGTATAAGTACTATCCTTTTTCTTCCAGAATTTATAAGCTCTTTCAAAAGCTCTTCCGTTTCTGGTTTAAGCCACTTTGTTGGACCTACTTTGCTCTGATAGCCCAAGGCATACTCTACCTTAGGGAAATGCTCCATTATTAGCCTTACTGTTTCTTCCGTCTGATCTTTGTATGGATCTCCCCTCTCTATGACTTTAACCGGCAGACTGTGAGCTGTAAATAGAAAGAAGTACTCCTCTGGCCTTTTCACACTGGAAAGTATGTTTTCTACCATGGCCTTTATGTAGAGGGGATGGTTGTGATAGGATTTTATTTTGACTACTGGAAGGTTAAGTCCGAGTCTTTTGTATACTCTGTCAAATTCGTTGAAAGAGGAGCCAGTGGTTGTTTTGCTGTATTGAGGATACATAGGAAGGAGTATAAAGCCCTTTGCACCCTCCTGCAGAGCTTCCTTTACTGCTTCCTCTATAAAGGGTTTCCAATACCTCATAGCCACCTTGACAGTAAAGTTCTCTGGTAAAAGTTTTTGAAGTGCCTTGGCTTGTATTTCCGTTTGTTCCCTTTGGGGAGACTTCCCTCCCATCAGCTCATAGTAATGCCTTGTTTTCTTTGCCCTGAACTTAGAGATAAAGAAGGCAATAGGCTTTTGAATTGGCCTTGGAATCTCTATTATGTCATGGTCTGAAAAAAGGTTGAATAAGAAAGGCTCAACCGCATCCAGAGAGTCAGGACCGCCCATATTGAGCAAAAGCACCGCAAATCTTTCCATAGTCATTATTCTAATTCTTCCAGCTTTATCTTACCTTCGTATATTGCCTTTCCAACCACCACTCCTTCCACTAAACCTTTCAATTTTTTAAGATCCTCTATGCTTGCTACGCCACCGCTTGCGAGAACGGGCTTTTTGACAACCTTTTTAAGCTTGACGTAAGGCTCCACGTCTATCCCTTCCAAAGTGCCATCCTTCTCCACCACAGTGTAAAGATAGCCCCATATAGGTTTTTCATCGTAAAGCTTGGCAAGCTCATCTGGAGTGTATGGACTGCCTTCTTTCCACCCTGCTACGGAAACCACACCACCCTTACTATCCACCGACAGAACTACCCTTCCTGGAAAGGAATCTAACATCTCTTGAAAAACTTCCGGGCTTTTTACCGCTACAGTGCCCACCACAAAAAGATCTATGCCAATCTCATCAAAAATTTTTAAAGTCTGCAAATCTCTCAGACCTCCACCAACCTGCACAACACCAGAAAAAACCTTTCTGATGTTTTTTATAACTTCCAGATTTTTAAGAGTGTTACCAAAGGCACCGTCCAGATCCACTACATGAATACGCTTAAATCCAAAATCTTCAAATAGCTTGGCAATTTCCTCTGGATTGTTTGAATAAACCTTAACTTTTTCCTCCTCCCCCTTGTATAATCTGACCACCTTTCCATCCCTTAAGTCTATGGCTGGGATCAAAAAGTCCTTCAAAGTATTACCTCAGGCTTACCTATGTAAAAACCTTGGGCGTAATCCGCACCATACTTAATTGCAAGCTCTAAGTCCTCATTACTCTCTATGTGTTCTATAACCACCCTATAGCCTAACCTTTTTAGTCCCGCTATTATCCATCTTAGCATATTTCTTCCTTCCTTTAGAAAAAAGCCATCCACTTTAACCATGTCTGGTTTTGTCTTCAACAACCTTTCTACAGAGGAGTTTTCAACTCCAAAATCATCAACGGCCACCTTGAAACCCAAAGATTTTATATTGTTAACTACCTCAATTAATTCATCTGTTGTAGCTGTTATTTTACTTTCTGGTATTTCAATGACTACATTTTCAGGTCCTATACCTGCATTTAGTAATTCCTCCTTAAAATCTCTTAGCTTAGCTTTGCCTTTCGCTAAATAGTTAACAAAATTAGAGGGCATATTAAAAAACAATTTACCTTTTATCTTACCACTTTTCCATATTTTGATTGCCTTATCAAAAACAATTTCCTCAAAAACCGTTAGAAAAGATAGCTCTGAAACTTGATCTATAAAAGCTGACGCGGGAAGATACTCATCTCCAACTTTCAGACGCATGAGCACTTCGTAACCTTCGATTGATTTGTCTCTAAGATTCAATATGGGTTGGAATGCAGGAACTACCCTGTTTTCTTCTATTGCTGAAATTATATTATCTAAGCCTATATACTGTCTTACCGATCTCTTAGTATAAACTATGGCTTCTTTCTTTCTCTTGGCTTCGGCAACTTTTTCTTCTAAAAACTCCATTAAATCATCAGGACTTTCTCCATCTTCCGGATAGGTGCAAATACCAAACGTAATTTTGACAGGCATACCGTCAACTTCCAGATTTGACATTTTACTCTCTAATCTACTTACTACCATTTGAGCACCATCTTTGTCTGTCTCTAGTAGTATTATTAGAAAACTACCACTTTTGTACTTTCCAGCTATATCGTTTCTTCTAACGCTTTCGCCGATTATGTTTGCCACAGTTACAAGTATTTGATTGCCTACAGAATAACCCTTCTGTTTGTTTATACCTCTCAAATTATCTATGTCAACAAGCACAAGGGAAAACTTCCTGCATTTTCTTTCGTGAAAGTAAAATACCTTTTTTAGTATATCCATAAGACAAACTGTGTTGGGAATCATAGTTTCCCTATATAGGTCAAGCAAGGTCATATGTTTACGCTTCATTCAAGGTAGTTATTAATTATAAAAATTTACTTGTACAAAAATATTATTAACTTCCGTTCTTCTTTGCACTCCCTTATTGCACAGATGTGAGTAAATTCGGATGGTTTTAATTTCCCTGCGTATCCCGTCTTCCTGTTGAGAAAATATACTCTATCCTCCAAATGCTCTTCTTCATTGTATCGGAAAATATCTTTCCTTTTTACCTCAACTAAGACTCCCCTGTAGCCGTATATAATACCCAACAAAAAAGCTAAAACCTTATCAGCTCTAGTATCTATTTTTCTCAAATTTTTCTCTTTCTGCGTAGGTATGCAGGTAGTTCCTCTATATCGGGCTGAACGGGTTCTACCACAGATTCCGGCACCACTTTTGGTAGTTGTTTTTGTTCCTTCTTTAGAACACGAAACTGTGTTTGCTGATTTACATTTTCAAAATCTGTAGCCACCACTGCAACACGCATAAAGTTCTCTTTGTTCTGCTCTAGTATTGCTCCAAATATAATCAGAGCATCTTCGTGTGCTTCTTCTCTAATTCTACTTATGGTCCCCTCTACATCTCTGAAGGATACATCTTCGCTCACCCAAAGGGTAATCAGTAGTCTTCTTGCTCCAGAGACTGTATTCCCTTCCAATAGAGGGCTTGCTATGGCTTGATCTACTGCAAAGTCTCTTTTGTTATCACCCTTACCCTCACCTATACCTATAAGCGCTAGCCCACCCTTTTCCATAACTGTGCGCACATCCGCGAAATCCACATTTATAAGAGCGGGAGTTACAACTATGCTCGTTATACCTCTTACAGCCTTTGACAAAATATCATCCACCATCTTGAACGCATCCTTTATGCTAAAGTTTTTCTCCGAAATCTCCACTAACTTTTGGTTATTTATCACTATATAAGTATCAACCACATTCTTTAATCTTTCCAATCCTTCTAATGCGACTTGCATTCTTTTTTGACCCTCAAAGTTGAAAGGTTTTGTAACCACTGCAACAGTAAGAATGCCCATATCTTTTGCCGCTTCTGCAATCACAGGCGCTGCGCCAGTTCCCGTTCCTCCCCCCAGTCCTACAGCTAAAAATAGCATATCTGTGTTTCTGAGGACATCCTTTATTTTGTCTATATCCTCCAGTGCCGCTTGTTCTCCAATCTCTGGCCTTGCTCCCGCACCTAACCCTCTTGTGACCTTTTCTCCTATCTGTATTTTGTTAGGTACAGAAAGGGAGGTAAGATGTTGTACGTCGGTATTTATAGCAAAAAGCTCCACACCTTCAATCATATCAAGATACATTCTGTTGACCGCGTTAGACCCACCTCCTCCAATTCCAAATACCTTTATTCTCGTTGGGTTTACTATATTCATCATAGCACCTCCTTGAAGAAGGATTTTAATTTGTCTAACCAACCATTAAGTTTTATCTTGTCCTCGCTCGCCACATTTTGAGGGTTTTGATAATTAACTGGATAACCATGCACAGATCTTGATTTCAATCTAAGTAAACCCACTGCTGTGGAATAAGCTGGATCTTGTATCCTTTCTTTTAATCCTATAACCCCCATAGGATAGCCTATCCTAGCAGGTAAATCCATATACCTTTCAAAAAATTCTTTTATACCACCAAGCTTTGAAGAGCCCCCGGTTAGTATAATGCCCGCATTTATAGTGGAAATGTTTATTCCTTGAGAATTTATGTATTCCAAAACACGGTCAGCAATCTCCTCCAATCTTATCTGTATAACTTCAGCTAAGCTTTTTTTACTAACCATAGCCTCTTTATCCTCACCCCTAGGTTTAATCTTAATCCTCTCTGAGTCATTCACTAAATCGGATAGGGCAAAACCATGCTCCAGTTTTATCCTTTCTGCCTGTTCTATGTTTACCTTCATAAAATGGGCAATGTCCTTTGTTATGCTATTGCCTCCCATAGGTATAGTTCCAGTCAGTATGGGAGAGCCTTCCGTAAAAAGGATAAAATCCGTAAGACTTGCACCAATGTCTAAAAGTAAAGCCCCTTCTTCTTTTTCTTCTTGCGTTAGCACTGCTTCCGCGCTTGCTATTATAGAAGGGTATTTATCAGCTATATTCAAACCGCTTGATTTCACAGCTTTTTCAACATTTCTAAGAAGTGTGGTCCCTACTTTAACTATATGCACCTCCGCAGCTAATTTAGACCCAAGAAGCCCCACCGGATAAAGAACTCCTTCCTGTTCGTCCAAGATAAACTTTCTTGGGATTGCGCTTATTATCTCATAGCCTTCCTCCCTTGCCCTGGTTGTCGCCCTCTCTATAATTCTGTCTATTTGGGCCTCATCTATTTCAACAGGTTGAGGAGAAATGTTTATAGTATCCCTTTCATTTTGACTTTTTAAAAGTGGGGAAGAAATTCCAAGATTCACGGAATTGAGTTTAACACCGGCCATTTCTTGAGCTTCTTTTATAGCACGTAGTATTGAGCCTACAGCCAAATCCAGTCTTTTTATTTGTCCTTTCTCTATTCCTTTACTTGGTACTTCACCTATACCTATAACATGCATGTCCCCGTAGCTATCAATTTCAGCTACCAGAGCTACAATTTTGCTCGTGCCTAAGTCCAGAGAAGCCACAGTCTTCATGCCTTCAATCGTCTTCCTTTATAATAGCCATGCTCCCCGAAATTATAATAAGGCTCGTAGAATTCATCTCAAGTTTATTATAAACTTTTTCGATTCTATCAAACATATAAGAGTCTAATCTGCTAATTGGGGGCAAAACTATCTTATTACTGGATACGTATACAATCGTACTTCTATCAGTTACATAAATCTCTTTTATTTTCAGGTCCATTTCTTTTACGAAATCTATAAAGGCCTTTAGATTAGGGAAGTGTTTTTTTATGTAATCAAAGGAAAAAGTATATACAACTGGCAATATGCCTTCCATCGCTGGGTTATAAAAAAATTCACCTTTATGATCAATCAGCAAAATATTAGTATCGTGGACTACAGAAGCTATAGCCCTCCTTTCCTGAACCTCAACGTTAATCTTAGCACCATCCCAGGTTATTTCTCTTTTTATCCTTACTTGCTCTATAGAGTTCTTTGTAAGTTTATTTGCCTCAGCTAAGAGTCTATCAGAGCTCAAAAATAGCCAATTGCCCTTTGAAGCTTGATAACAAGCTGAAGAGATAATGTTCGGCGATACTGTTTGTGTTCCAGAAACCTGAATTACCCTTATCTTAAATAAGGGTATGGTATCTAAAAAACCTGGTAAAAAGAATCCACCCAAAGCCATAGCGATGAGCCATACTATGGCTAAGGAATACTCAAGCCAGGTTTTCCAACTTGTTTTCCCTTCCTCTTTCATAACTAGGCTTTAGCATATTAACATAGATATCATCAGCTTAAAGTCAATACCTTTTTTTCTACAAGCCATAGGGAACAAGCTCAATTCCGTCATTCCAGGTATGGTGTTAATTTCAAGAACAAAGGGTCTTCCACTTTTATCCACCCTAAAATCTACTCTGGACATGTCCTTCAATTCAAGGGCATTGTGGGCTTTTAGAGCTAGATCCTCCAGCTCCTTTGCCAATCCTTCTTCTTCCAAAAACTCATACTCGCTCATACCTTTTGTGTATTTGCTTTCGTAGTCGTATATACCCTTTTTTGGTTTTATCTCTATAGGTGGGAGTGTCTGCTGTTTTAGTATTCCTACTGTTATATCTCTGCCTTCTATGAACTCTTCCACGATAGCTTTTTTGGTAATCTTCCACAATTCTTCCAGAGCTCTTTCTAACTCTTCTTGGTTATTTACCACAAAGAGTCCAACGCTTGATCCTTGATCGGAAGGTTTTACTACTGCGGGAAACTTATTCCATTCGGGTTTTTCTCCATACTTTACCGCTGTCCAATCCGGTGTGGGTATGTTATGAAATCTTAAAATCTTCTTTGTGGTATCTTTATCCATAGCTATGGCACTACCGAGAACGCCTGAACCTACGTATGGAATGCCAAGAATGTCCAAAAGTCCCTGAATCCTTCCGTCTTCTCCGTAGGGACCATGCAAAGCTATAAACACTTTATCCGGCTTTATCTGTCTTAGCTTTTCACATATTGAATCCTCTAAGTCTAAGGCTATAGCTTCGTGTCCAAGTTCCTGCAAAGCCTTTAAAACTGCTTGACCTGTCCTTAGCGAGATCTCACGCTCCGCAGACCTTCCACCCATAAGGACTACTACTTTCAATTAACCTTACCTCCTCCTCAAGCTCAACACCAAACTCTTCTAAAACTCTTCTTTTTGCTACATCAATAATTTTAATAACCTCTTCAAAGCTCGCCTTTCCTAAATTCACAAGAAAGTTGGCGTGTTTTTCGGAAAAGGCTATGTTTCCCAACTTGTAGCCCTTCATACCAACTTCCTCTAAGAGCCTCCCTGCGCTGTGGGAAGGTGGATTTTTAAAGGTAGAGCCGGCGGTTGGCATCTGAACAGGCTGGGTTTTTTTTCTTTTTAGCCTTATGCTTTCGTATTCCTGATAGATTGGATAGTCTACCTTTGGAAAAAAGAAAACCGCTTCTAAAACTATTCCCTTTTCAGGAAAAGGGGACCTTCTGTAGGAAAATTCTAAGTTTTCCCTGTGTTCTTGCACAACTTCTCCGTTGTAAAGCATAAACTTTACGGACTTTAAATGGTTTGAAATTTCGTAGCCAAAGGCACCCGCATTCATGGCTATTGCTCCACCTACTGTGGCAGGAAAGCCAGCGAGTTTGTATATACCCTCAAGGTTTTCTCTAAGTCCAAGCTCAACGAGTGTATTTAGGGACACACCAGCCTGTGCGGTTACTTCCAAACCATAACCAAGATCTTTTACTTTTACGTCATCCAAAAGTTTTGTGTTTATAACCATTCCGCGAAAATCTCCGAATATGGTATTTGCTCCTCTGCCAAGCACGAATAGGGGCATGTCCTCCCATTGGGAAATTCTTATACATTCTTTTACGTCCTCAAAGTCTTTTGGATAGGCTATAAAATCTGCAACCCCCCCCACTCTTATAGTGGTGTATTTGCTCAAAGAGACCTTCCTTTCAAGCTTCATATTAAAATTAAACCACAATGTCGCGGAGCATCTTAAGCATAGACAGCAAGGCTATTGAGTTCAACGTAAAAAGTCTTTCACAATTCTCCCAAAAGCCCATCATCGCGGTTGTAAAGTCCGATGCCTATGGAGTAGGAGTAAGACATATAGCAAAGATATTAGAAGGCATTAAAGAAGTGGAGTTTTTTGCGGTTGCCTGCGTGGAAGAGGGCGTGGAGCTCAGAAAGCTTGGTATAAAAAAACCTATACTTGTCCTTGGTGGTGTGCTAAAAGGAGAGGAAAAGGCTATTGAGGAATACTTTCTTAGACCTGTAGTTTCACATTTTGAACATCTAAAGGCTTTGGAGGGAGTAAATGTTCCCATTCATGTAAAATACGACACGGGTATGGGAAGGTTGGGTTTTTTGGAAGAGATCATAGAGGATCCAAGGGTGGAGGGAGTTTTGTCCCACCTTTCTTCACCTGCGGAGGAAGAGTTTTCCAAAAAGCAGATAGAAAGATTTGAAAAAATCGTTAGATATTATAGATATAGAAACATAAAGTACATCCACCTTGAAAGCTCTGCAGGTGTTATCTACAAAGTACCGTACACCACTCACATAAGGGTAGGACTTGCAATATACGGAGAGAAACCCCTTGCTAACTATCCCATCCAGCTGGCACAAGCTCTTAGCCTAAAAGCTCGGCTGACGTCTGTTAAAAAGCTCCCAAGAGGATACCCTATTTCATACTCAAGGACTTATACGCTTGAAAGGGATGCTTTGGTAGGAGTGGTAGCCTTTGGCTACGCAGATGGGCTAATGAAAAGTCTTTCCAACAAGGGCAAGCTATACTACAAAGGAAAACCACTGAATATTATAGGGAACATAACCATGGATATGACTATGGTAGATCTAACTGGGACCGATGCAAAGGTTGGGGACTGGGTAGAGATAGTTGGGGAAAACCAAAGCTTTACAGACCTTGCCAAAACGGCTGGGACTATACCCTACGAAATAATGTGCAATCTGTCAAAGAGAATAAAAAGGGAAGTTTTATAATTAAGCCTATGGCTGGTGTATGGGAAGAGGCGCTTGTAGAAGAAGCAATATACTTGATAGCTCATTTAGCTCAAGCTGAACAGCATCTTATGGAGATAGAGGGAGAGACTAAGGTAGAAGACCTAATACCTATGATAGACGAGCTAAGGAACAAAAGAAAGATGGTAGGAGATATTCTCTTTTCTGCGTTGAAAATAGAAGGAACGGCAGAGAAAGAAGAGTTCAGAAGCAAGCTTGAGAGCCTTTGGTGTTCTCTGAAACACTTAGCTATGGCTTTGGTGCATTGCGATGAAACCACGGAGAAGTTAATAAGAAGGTTAGAATGTCATTTGCAAAGTGGGGAAGGCCAAAAGGCTCAGGAGCTTTCTAAAAGGATAAAAGAGCTATACGAAGTAAGACAGTCCATAAGAAATTTTATAAAAATGCTTCTTTTTGATGTTTCCAAAAAGCTAACTTCTGCACCGCAAGTAAGGTGCAGAGAAGACCTGTGTATTATGGAGTAGCTTATGCCTTATAAGGATCTGAGGGAATTTTTAAAAAGGCTTGAAAGGGAAGGAGAACTGGCAAGGATAAAGATTGAGGTTTCTCCCATACTTGAGATTACAGAAATAACGGATAGAGTTTGCAAGATGCCAAAAGGAGGGAAAGCTCTTCTTTTTGAGAAAGTCAAGGACTACTCTATTCCAGTGCTTACCAACATGCTCGGCTCTGAAAAAAGAATAAAGCTTGCCCTTGGTTATGAAAGGCTGGAAGACATAGGTTGGAAGCTATACAAACTCTTAAGGCCAGAAATTCCCCACACTTTTTTAGAAAAACTAAAACGCTTGCCTGAGCTTAAAAAGTTAAACGACGCTTTGCCCAAAACTGTAAAAGACGGTCCGGTCAGGGAGGTGATAAAAAAGGATAATATAGACATCTTAGAGTTTCCTATTCTTCAATGCTGGCCAGAAGACGGGGGAAGGTACATCACCTTTGGGCAGGTTATCACCAAGGACCCAGAAAGCGGCATAAGAAACGTAGGGCTTTACAGAGTGCAGGTCTTGTCTCCTACAGAGCTTGCTCTTCATTGGCAGATCCACAAGGATGGAAATCACCACTACTGGAAGGCAAAGAGATTGGGTAAGCGTCTTGAGGTAGCTATAGCCATAGGTGGAGATCCAGTGCTATCTTACGTGTCCTCTGCCCCACTTCCGCCAGAGGTGGATGAATACCTGTTTGCTGGTCTTATAAGAGAGGAAGGAGTGGAGCTCGTAAAGGGCTTAACCGTAGATTTAGAGTATCCAGCCCATGCGGAGATAGTCATTGAAGGATATGTAGATCCACAAGAACCCTTAGTAGATGAAGGTCCCTTTGGGGATCACACTGGCTTTTACACACCTGTGGATAAATACCCAAAAATGCACATAACCGCCATACTCCACAGAAAGGACCCAATATACCTGGCAACCATTGTGGGGAAACCACCCCAAGAGGACAAGTACATAGGCTGGGCCACAGAGAGAATATTCTTGCCTCTCATAAAGTTTAACCTGCCTGAGGTGGTAGATTATCATCTTCCAGCGGAAGGCTGTTTTCATAACTTCTGCTTTGTGTCCATAAAGAAGCGGTATCCTGGACATGCCTTCAAGGTAGCATACGCTCTACTTGGTTTGGGCTTGATGTCTTTAACCAAACACGTAGTTGTCTTTGACGAGCACATAGACGTTCATGACTTTGCGCAGGTCCTTTGGGCTTGGGGCAACAACGTAGACCCAATTAGAGACGTGCAGATCCTAAAGGGTCCCATAGATGTTTTAGATCACAGCACCAATGAGGTAGGCTTTGGTGGAAAGATGATCATAGATGCTACATCAAAGTGGTCAAGTGAAGGCTACACAAGAGTTTGGCCAAAAGAGATAGAGATGTCTGAAGAAGTAAAGAAAAAAATAGACGAGCTTTGGAATAAGCTTGGATTAAATTAATTGCCATGTGCGGTATCTTTGGCATTTTTGGCGCGCAGAACGCTGAAAAATACGCCTTTTATGGCATATACGCTCTTCAACACAGAGGCCAGGAAAGCGTAGGTATAGCAGTTTCGGACTTTGAAAATATAAAACTCGTAAAAAAGGCAGGTTTAGTGCTGTCTGCCATAAAGGGAGAGGACCTTGAAGGTATGAGTGGTTCTATAGCCATAGCCCACGTGAGATACGCAACCGCCGGCAGGTCTGGAGATTTTAACGCCCAACCTATTTTAAAAAAAACGCTCATAGGAGAGGTGGCAGTTGCTCACAACGGAAACCTAACTAACTTCAAAAGTTTAAAGCAAGAGCTTTTGCAAATTGGAGAGAGTTTTGAATACGATTCGGACACTGAGCTTTTTCTTTCTTTGATAGGAAAGGGAAAGGATGCACCAGAGGGAATAACGCTTCACCCGGAAGATAGGGAAATACTGCCTTACATATTCTATACCTTGAATAAGGTTAATGGTGCTTACAGCGCTCTTTTTCTACTAAAAGATAAGCTCATTGCGGTTAGGGATCCCCTTGGTTTTAGACCGCTTCTTATGGGAAGGCTAAAAAACGCCGTGCTGTTTGCGTCTGAAAGCTGTGCCTTTGACATACTTGGTGCGGATCTTTGGAGGGAAGTAAAGCCTGGAGAGTTAATAGTGGTAGATAAAAAGGGTATAAGAAGCTATATTTTTTCACAGTCCAAGAAAAGGGCTATGTGTATCTTTGAATTCGTCTACTTTTCAAAGCCAGAGAGCTTTATCTTCAACGATTGGGTTTATCAAATAAGAAAGAAGATGGGGGAAAGGCTGGCTCTGGAAGAGGAAATTGAGGCAGACGTGGTGGTGCCCGTCCCAGACTCTGGTGTGGTGCCCGCAATAGGCTTTTCCCAAAAAAGCGGCATTCCCTTAGAGCTTGGGCTTATAAGAAATCACTACGTAGGAAGGAGCTTTATAGAGCCTACGCAGGAACTCAGAGACATAAAAGTGCTCATGAAGTTAAATTCCAATCCTTCGGTTCTGAAAGACAAGAGGGTGATAGTAATAGACGACTCCTTGGTCAGGGGCACCACTTCTAAGAAGATAGTTAGCATGCTTAGAAGGGCTGGTGCAAAGGAAGTTCATATGCGCATAGCATCGCCGCCAGTTATAGGTCCATGCTATTACGGTATAGACACACCAACAAAAGAGGAGCTGATAGCCACCAGATTTAGCGTGGAAGAAATAGCTAAGTTTATAGGTGCAGACTCTCTAAGATATCTCTCTCTTGAAGGTTTAAGAAGCTGTGTTGAAGATTACAGAAACTTTTGCGATGCTTGTTTTAGTGGTGTTTATCCAATAGAGGTTGAGCCTGAGGTTGAAAGGATAAGGTAGAGAGGGCATTCTTTATGGTCCTTATGGTCTCAAGCACATGCCTTAAGCTGGACAGTGGTAGCATGTTTGGTCCGTCGGAAAGGGCTTTGTCTGGATCGGGATGCACCTCCATAAAAATACCATCGCAACCAACCGCCACCGCCGCTTTTATGAGTGGAATAACGAACTCCCTCTGACCGGAGGACCTATCACCAGCACCGCCCGGCAGCTGAACGCTGTGTGTAGCATCAAATATAACCTTTGTGAATTGAGACATGATCACTAAGCTCCTAAAATCCACCACCAAGTTGTTGTATCCAAAGGAAACACCCCTTTCGGTGATGTAAAAATCTACCGCTCCACCAACTTTGAGTTTTTCCACAATGTTCTTTGCATCCCAAGGTGCCATAAACTGACCCTTCTTCACATTAACGGGCTTACCACTTCTTGCACACTCCAAGATTAAGTCCGTTTGCCTGCTTAAAAAGGCAGGCACCTGAATAAGATCTACTACTTCTGCGGTAGGTTTTACTTGCCAGGTTTCGTGCACGTCCGTGGTGACTTTCAATCCAAACTCTTCTTTAACTCTTTGTAATATTCTTAGTCCTTCCTCCAGCCCAGGACCTCTGAAGGACTTTACAGAAGACCTGTTGGCTTTGTCAAAGGATGACTTAAAGTAAAAGCCAAACTCTGGAAAATCTTCGGAGAGTCTTTTTATGTGCTCTGCAGTCTCAAACACCACCCTTTCGTTTTCTATCACACAGGGACCAGCTATTATAAGCATGGGTCCTAAGAGTTTGAGTTCAAAACTTTCCATTGAACTTCTATATTAACATAGTTTTTTAGCATAGCATTAACACTACAATATTTCTCAAGGGAAAGTTTCACAGCATCTTCTACCGCCTTTGGACTTATGTCCTTTCCTACAACTTCAACATCTATCTTTATGTTCGTATAAACTCTTGGGTGCTCATCCCTTCTGAAACCCACCTCTCCCACCAAAAGCTCCCCGTAGCTGGTTTGAGCTACGTAGGTGTGCTCTCTGTCGGATAGCCTAAAAGAAACTCTCTTTTCTTCCATCGAGATTATAATAACACCGCATGGAACCAAGTGTATTAAATCCAGCTTATTCAATCATCAACCTTTTACTTTGGTTTATTTTTCTGTTTTTCTTTTTGATACCTATATTACGTAGGTATGCTTTAAACAAAGCGAGGGAAGCGCTTATAAGAGCGCTAGAAGAAAGAATGCAGAGCAGAGTAATAACTCTCATACACAGACAGGAGAGTGTAGGATTTTTTGGCATCCCCTTGATAAGGTATATAAGCATTGAGGATTCTGAACAAGTTTTGAGAGCCATCAGACTTACACCACCCGAAATGCCCATAGCCCTTATAATACACACACCAGGGGGTTTGGCTCTTGCCTCCACACAGATAGCCAATGCCTTAGTAAAACACAAAGGACCTGTTAGGGTAATAATCCCGCACTATGCTATGTCTGGTGGAACTCTCATAGCTCTTGCAGCCGATGAGATAGTGATGGATCCAAACGCAGTTTTAGGTCCAGTAGATCCCCAATTGCAAGGCATTCCGGCTGCGTCTGTAATCAAGGTCTTAGAGAAAAAGGAATTGAAAGACATAGACGATCAAACAATAATAATGGCGGATATAGCAGAAAAGGCTATAAAGCAGATGGTTAGCTATGTAAAGTGGCTTCTTACAGAAAACGGTATGGACGAAGAAAAGGCAGAAAGAATTGCTCTGGAGCTTGCTACGGGCAAATACACTCATGACTTTCCCTTGGGAGTGGAAAAGCTCAGAGAGCTTGGTTTGAACATTTCCACAGAGGTGCCAGAAGAGGTGTATCAGCTGATGGATCTATATCCTCAACCTATTGGTGCGCAGGTGCCCTCTGTTCAGTATATACCCATTCCTTACAGAACAAGAGGAAACACTTAAAGTCTTTATCTAATCCCAAAAAAGGGGCAAAAGAAAGCCAGCATTGAACCTCTCAAGAACAACTTTTATAGACTCTTGGTCATAATTAAGACCCACAACTTCTTTTTCAAGGTTTTCAAACTCCAATCCATTTAGCTTACAAAACCTTATCGCCTGACCTTCCACTATCATACTAATGCTAAGCTCTCTCCCATTAACTTTCATACGTTTGTTTCTTAAGAAAACCCCCTCTCTTATCTTTATCAGCCTATGCTTTCTTCCTGTTTCCTCAAACAAAAGCTCTTCTGAAGTAAGCTCCTCTTTTAACTTTTCTGCCAGTTTTAGAGCTTCCTCTGGAATTTCCTGACAGGTTTCCAAAGGCAAAAGTTTTTTAAACTCAAATTCAAGAATGTCTGCCACCTCCCAAAAATCCGGTGCTTTTCCTTTCTCCCTTTCCACCCAAGTTAAGTTCTCATCCAATACTTTTTTAACAAAATCCTTGTTTGGCACTTTTAAAACTTCTGCCATAAGCTCTGTATTGAACCTTAGGAGAATGTTTCCAACAAAGACAAAAGCCTTGTGTATGTCTCCCGCACCTTGCCCACTTATCTTTCTTTGGTTACTTTTTACTACTATGTCGTTGATAGGCTTGTATTCTACCTCCAAGCCTAACTTTCTGTAAGTCTCCAGGACCGGCTTAGAAAAATGTCTGTAAGCTTCTTCTACCTTAAAAGGTGCCAGACCTTTGGGAATTACAAGCTGATAAAAGACTTGGCCGGGGGCCAAAAGCACGGTCCCGCCCCCTATTTCCCTTCTTATTACGGGAATGCCCAAAGATTTTATCCTTTCTAAGTCCAAAATTTCTTGAATGTTGTCAAAATAACCAAGGCTAACGTAGGTGTCCTCTGGTTCTACCAAAATTAGTCCAAACATATCAAGCCTTGCACATGCATGAAACAAAGAAGTGGATAATAAATTTCCAACTTTCCCCAACTTGTATGCCTTCATCTTTGCATATAATTTACCTGAAACGATGGAAAAAGAGAAGTTCTTTAAATACTTTCTGCTGGCAAGCACTTTTGGACTTTTGCTGGTGGTCTTTTACATGCTTTTACCTTTTCTTACGCCAATCCTATGGGCTTTAATCTTTTCATTCGCCCTTTATCCTATAAACTTAAAACTTAAAAATTATGTCAGATGGAAAACGGTTTCAGCCCTGATCCTAACTATTTTTGTGCTTTTGGTCATAGTGATCCCTTTTGGTATTTTAGGTGCGATAGTGTTAAATCAGGCGATAGAACTGTTGAGTAGGCTTTTGAACATAATTCAAAACCACAGCTATCAAGAGTATTTTCAAGAGTTGGTAAATAGACTGAGGTTGGAAGAGTTTGTAGAACAAGAAGATCTTAGAAGAATTTTGGAATATATAGAATTAGAAGAATTTAAATCCATTGTTGGTAATCTGATAAGAGATCTAACTCAGAGATTGCTTCAATTTTCTACAGGCATGCTCACTTCCGTTGGTTCTTTTCTTTTTAAAAGCTTTGTCTTTTTAATTACTCTCTTTTTCATTCTCAGAGACGGAGAAAAATTTGCCAAGTTTATTGAAAGGTTTATTCCCATGCATAGGGAAGATGTGTATGAAGTGTTCAACACAGTTTATAAAACTGTTCTGGCTACAGCTTATGGAGCGGTGGCAGTGGGTATTGTACAGGGCATACTCTCTGCCATAGGTTATGCGATAGCAGGTATTAAGTATTATCCTTTGCTGGGTCTTTTGACCTTTTTTGCTTCCTTCGTTCCTCCTTTTGGTGCTGCAGCAGTTTGGGTGCCATCTACGATTTATCTTTTTATAACCCAAAGCTTTAAGGGCGGGATCTTTCTTTTACTCTGGGGGGCTCTGGTGGTTTCCTCAGTGGACAATCTAATCCGCCCTCTTGTAATGAAGATAGGAATAGATATGCCTTATATTGTTCTGTTTTTTGCCATAGTTGGCGGTCTTATATCCTTTGGTTTTGTAGGTATATTCTTGGGACCTATAATCTTCACTGCAGTTTTCAGTCTATTTTTGATATACGAAAAAAGAATACTAATATAATGCCTAAACTATGTAAAGACGCTCTATAAAAGAGAGAATATCCTCAAACAGCCGTTCTGCTGTTTGTTTATCATCCATCCTTATTATCAATCTTTCCACGCTATTAGTTTGAATGATAACAAGGTTGTCCGAAAGGTCAATGCAGGCTATGTGGGCGTAAGGGATGGCAGTATGCCAAAGCTTTTGTATTTCTCTCCTCATAATAAATTTTGTTTTAAAAACACAGCATAGAAACCATAGGCATACTTTCCTATTTCCACCACTCTACCTACCCTTAATCCAGCTTCTTCTAAAATCATACCCACCTCCCATTCAGAATAGACTTCTTCGGGTGGAGGTCCCTTATCTCTCTCTTCTTTTTTCCAGTCTATTAGCGCTAAATATCCCGTAGGCTTACTCACACGCTCAAGCTCTTTTAAGAATCTCACAGGATCTTCAAGCTCATGGAATACAAAAGCCATGTAAACAAAATCTACCGTATTGTCCGGAAGAGGTATGTGATTTTCTTCGGATTTTAGGATCTCTACGTTTTTTAGTCCGAGCTCTTTAACCTTGTTTTTTGTATAATCTACCGCCTCTTGGCTAATGTCTATTGCGTATACTTTGCCTTGGTCTTGGACTAACTTTGAAATATAAGGAAGGTAAAAGCCCGCGCCCGTTCCCACATCAAGTACCACCATGCCTGGCTTAAGGCCAAACTCTTTTAGCACTCTCTCTGGATCAAAGAGCTTAAGCCTTTCGGGATCATCAAGCTTTTTTAGTTTTTCTGGATCAAACTTATGCATGTGTAAAATTATATCTTCTGATGCTGTTGGAAGTTAGAGAAATGAAAGAAGAAGATTTGCCAGAAGTTTTTAGGATAAACAAAGAAAACTTTACCACAGATGCGTGGAGTAAGGAAGGGTTTGAAAGGGAGTTTAAACTTCCTTATTCCAGAAAATTTGTAGCGGAAATAGATGGGAAAATCGTAGCTTACTCAATCTTTTGGATCATAGAAGAAGAAGCACATCTAATGACTTTTAGCGTGGATAAAGATTATTGGGGTAGAGGAATAGGCAAGAAGTTTCTTAGGGAGATGCTGGACAGGTTAAAAGCGGAGGTTAAAAGGGTATTTCTGGACGTTAGAAAATCAAACATAAGAGCTATAAGACTTTATCAATCATTAAATTTTCGCATAATAGGTGAGAGGAAATATTATTATTCAGATGGAGAAAATGCTATTCAGATGGAGTTTAGTTTTGATGATTCTTAGCCTGACTCTTTTTAAGATATCTTCATCCAATTCATACAGAGATGCGAGCGTGATATATCTACCAGAAGAACACGACAGTATTCAGGATCACAAATTCCAGGAGGAAGTTATAAGAAAGCTACATCGGGAAGGCTACAGAATAGTGATAGCCATGGAAATGTTTCAACAACCCTTTCAGAAATATTTGGACGAATATATCTCTGGAAAAATCTCGGAGGAGGAGATGTTGGAAAAAACAGAATACAGAAAAAGATGGGGCTTTAATCAAGAATATTACGCACCAATATGGCGATTTGCTAAAGAAAGGGGAATAAAAATATACGCAATAAACATATCCACGGAGCTTGTAAGAAGAATAGGAGCAGAGGGCTTAGAAAAGGTAAAAGATCCGATGCTTCCAGAAAGGATCTATGAGCACACTCCACAAGAGAAGGAAAGGCTAAAGTCCGTTTTAAAGAATCATCCACCTGTAGAAGAAAAAAGATTTTACGATGTGCAGTTAGCATGGGATAACGCAATGGCTTTGAAAATAGTGAGAATTTTAGAACAAGAGAAGGATAGCAAGGTTGTTGTTTTGCTGGGCAAAGGACATGCTTTTGATTTAAATTCAGGCGTGCCCAGGATAGTAGGGTTGCTAAGAGAAGGAACCAAGCAGGTTATCATGGAAAGATAGTCCTTTTTTCTATGGATTTTTCCAAAGAAAGATCATCTGCCAGCTCTATAAGACTTCCAAACTGCAATCCGTGGGATATTCTGCTGACCTTCAACCTGTTAAACCTTCTTTTTAAAAGCTTTATAAGATAGTTGGCTGTTGCCTCGCCCTCTAAGTTTGGATTGGTAGCTATTATAACTTCTCTAACGTTATAAGTTTCTACTCTTTCTATAAGCTTGTCTATGTTCAGATCCTGCGGGGATATACCTTCCAAGGGTGCGATCCTGCCACCAAGCACGTGATAAACTCCTGTGTATCTTTCCAGTCTTTCTATAGCGTATGCATCTTGCGACTCTTCCACCACGCATATGAATTTCTTGCTTCTTTTAGGGTCTGAGCATATTCTGCAAGGGTCCATATCCGAGATTAATCCGCATTCAGAGCAAGTTTTTATTTCTTCACTCAAAGAAATCAAATTGCTTAAAATCTTTTCCCTCTCCTCTTTTTGTAACTTAAGGAAGTTATAAACAAACCTTGAGGACGTTCTTTCCCCGTAAGTTGGAATCTTTGTTAGCCCTTCTAAAGCTTCCTTTATTACTTTAGGAAAGTAATCTTCAAACATTAGGTTTATTTTAAAAAATCTACACGGAGGCCTGAAAAAAAGCCCCTGCGCTACTTAAAGATCCTGTGGTAAAACCTTAAAA
This sequence comes from Thermocrinis sp., assembly GCF_036781485.1. NCBI lineage: Bacteria > Pseudomonadati > Aquificota > Aquificia > Aquificales > Aquificaceae > Thermocrinis > Thermocrinis sp. Next base: position 12,311 of record NZ_DAIQAX010000008.1, on the reverse strand, counting down.
ACGTCGGAAATCCTATGACTTACAGTTTGTGCCGAAATTCATTGAGCTATCAAGCTTACCCAGCACAACGCCAATCTTGTGTATTCTATACCTGCGCTTTCAAACATCCTTGCCGGCGAAGCCTTTAAAAACTTTATGCTCAAGGAAATCCTTACGGAGGAAGAGGCAAGGATGCACGAGGAAGGATGGTGGTATCAGCACCAGCTGGCATTGCTTGGTCCATACTGCATAGGGTTTTCTGCAAGGGACATAGCTATGAACGGGCTTGGTTCCACTTCAGCAGTAGCTCCAAGGTCAAGACTGCCAAAAAGGCTTAGAACACTTTTGGATCAATGCGCCAACTTTATCTATTTAATATCGCAGGAGGTAGCGGGTGCGGTGGCTTTGAACGACCTTGTAACTATAGCAGCATCTTACGTGTGGTTTGAAGAAAAAATAAAAGGAAGGTCATACTCGCAGGAGGATATATACCAAGCCTTTCAGAGCTTTCTTTATAACGTAAACCTTCCCTTCAGAGGGGGAAATAGTCCATTTACCAACGTTACTTTAGAGTTTGGAAAACCAGCGCCTTCTTTGAAGGAGGAGTTTGTAGTTATAGATGGGCAGCCCTTTCCTTACAAATACGGAGATATACCTTCGGACTACTATCACAGAACCGCATTAGGCTTTTTGCAAGCCATGTGGGAAGGGGATGCGGATGGAAGACCATGGACTTTTCCCCTGATAACCGTTCAGATCACTGATGACTTTGATTTTGAGGATTCGGTCTTTAAGCAGTTTCTGGAAAACTTAGACAAGCACGGAGGAGCATACTTTGAAAACTTTATGAGCAAACCTTTCGTAGAAAGAGGGATAGAGCCAAGGGATCCTTCTATGCAGAGAAGCTTTTGCTGTAGGTTTCAGGTGGATATAAAGGAGGTTTTAAGGGTTGCCAATGTAGGCTCCATATGGTAAGGCGTCGGGAGTGGCTCTATAGGTGTTATATACATAAACTTTAACAGACTTGGGTATTTACATAGGGGTAATAGGTAAAGCCTATTAGTGTACTAAACAAGAAGCGGGAGTTTATAGAAAAGAACAAAAATCTTTATCACTTCAAGGGGAGCACGAGGGGTTGATAAACTTTGGCTATGCGGTTTATGACAAACATGGCAAGCTGTTGGAAGAGGAGTCTGGAATCTTCCATAAGGATGGTATTGCCTTGGCTAAGGAAGTGGCGGACTTTATCCTCAAAACCTTGGACGAATTCATGGCTGAAGATGGAGTGCCTTGGAACTTTGAATACGCACCGGGAGAGACTGCAGGACCAACCTTAGCATACAAGGACCTTAAGTTCTATAAGGCTCTATACTCGGGAGATTATTCTTCCTTTAAGCTATACAGAATATTACAAGATCAACGAAAAGCCGATCTACGTGGGTGGTAGCTTAGAAGGTTCGGGAGTATTCTTAACCGCTGGGTTCCAACCACCCTATGAAGGGCAGTCCTTGGCAAAGCAAATAGAAGTATCCTCCCAAACGCAAAGGTTCGCAACCGGTGGAAGCATACAGCATATCTTTTTGAACGAAAAAGCAGGTGCAGAGGTCTTGGCAAAGTTTGTTAGGAGCTGTTCTAAAAATCCTGCACTTTATTAAAAACCACCATAAAAGTAAAGAATAAAGCCAGAGGGCTATCATGTGGAAATTCCACCAAATAGCACACGCTAAAGCCATTTTCATAGCCATACACTCTCAAGTCTCTTTAACACCTATAGCAGGCTCACAGCCAAGCTCTTGAACCCTTTGGATAATCTCTACTGCATCATATCCTTATATCCGCTATAAATGGCACATTGGAAAAAAGAGCTAACCATCTTAATTTCTGTTCCTCTACGCCTTCTTCAACAATTCTTTCTAAGAGTTTTTCATCCAATGTGTTAACTCTGTAGTAGTAATCACAAAGGGATGGGTAGGGACTCCTTGTTTTTTTGCTATCTCTAAGACTTCTCTGAAGGACAGATTGATTTGTTTCTGATAAACAAACAGGGTTATGATGACAGCATCTGAGTATATTTTTGGTCTTGCGCGAATCTGTTGATTGGTCTATGTCTGGATTTGTGAAAGAAAGTAGCTTACAAATTTGTATCGGACTCACAAGAGGATAGTTTTTTAGAACAGCCCCCAGAAAAATATTGACAGAAGCCCTTCATCGGCTTATATTTTAGACTCCAACCATGAGAATAATAGAGGGGGTTAATAAGCAAGTGCTTAATTTAGAAAACCAAAGCGCTAATCATCTCTTTCCTAATCATTGTTTGTGCTTTGAGCATATTCTAAACATGATCTTAAGTGGTGAAGTGTCTAACCCTAAAACTGATGACTTAGTCTTTGATAAGCCAGAAGAGGATTTACTGAAGGAAGGAGGCGCACTTAAAAGGGAACGTTCTCTTAAGGACAGGTTTCTTGAAAATGCCCAAGCATTTACATACGTAGTTCAGATTTTGGATACGAGTAGGGAAAACGCTTTTCAACCCAATGAAAATAGCAAAGCTATACACTCTGAAGAAAATATACATCCCCATACAAACTTAACTAAAATAGGTTTAAAGCAAAACATAGCTAACCTAGTAAATTCTTTTCAGGTTCATTTAAAGAATAAAGAAGCTTTGAAGTTTAGCCATTATATGCCTCTGCACCTTCTTGTTGATACCGAACATGAAGCATGGGGAAGCACACAACCTGAGCTGGACTATTCAAAACTAACCGAAACTTTAGATCCAACCAATGAACACAATAAAGAAAATGTTATACACAGAACTCTTGACCCTGAAAAGCTTAGCAACATCCTAGATATAGAAAATCCTGCCCAAGCGAAGGTTCCCTTCGAAGATAAACATACAACACCTGTAAATCTTAAAAACAGCGGTTTTCAAATTAAAACTGAGAGTGTTATAAAACACAGTCCTGACGTTGATAAGCCTGATATCTCCTACTCTGAAAAGGGTAAGGAAAAGATAAGGGAATCCCCAGATATCTATGGCTCAAAATTCTCAAGTTTAAAGTTTGAGGAAGAGCTAAAAGCAACTCAAGAGGTTAGAAACAGTAAGCATTACAGCACACAGGAACACAAAGTTTTTCACGTAAAGTTAGAAGATGGAGACCTAAGGATAAGGTTAGTTAAAGATAGGCTGAACATAAGTCTGAATCTCAAAGAAGATATTAGATTACCCACACCTCACGAAAGTTACAGGCTTTTAGAAAGCCTATCACAAATGGGTTTAAGGGTAGAGTTCTTTGGCATAAACGGGAAAACCCTTCAATGGGAGTTTAGACAAGGGCAAGAGGGAAAAAGAGAAAGTAAATTTAAAGATGTTAGCTTAAATTCAAAAGATGATAATAAGGTCTTCAGCCTATATCTATAAAAAACCCCCAGGAGGGGGAAAGAGTTTATAGGAGTTCTTTTACTTTTTGCACAACTTCTTCGTAGTTGGGTTCTTGGGTTATCTCTGGAACAAGCTGGACGTATCTTATTATTCCTTCCTTGTCTATAACAAAAATTGCCCTGGCCAGAATACCTTTTAGCACACCTTCAGATATCAAAACTCCATACTTTTCCATATCCCTGTAACGAAAGTCAGAAGCCACTGTGACATTGCCTATGTTGAAACTCTCGCAGAACCTCTTCTGAGCAAAGGGCAGATCCATAGATACTACCGTTACATCCACACCAGACATGCCAGCCATCAGCTCGTTGAACTTTTTAGTTTCAGTCTCGCATACAGGTGTATCTAAAGAGGGTACTGTAACTATAACCTGGACTATGCTCTTTGCACCCCCTATTGCCTTCTCTTGAAGGTCTTTTGTTACTACGACTGCTTCTGGAGCTCTTTGCCCCACTTCTAAAGTTGGACCAGATAGAGCAACTGGACTGCCCTTTAAATTAACAGTCTGAGCCATGATTTGAACCTCCTTTTTAGTTTTGCAAATATTTTAAATAAACTTCCGGATTCTAAACTATGACCAATCTCAGTTTTCTAATAGCTCCAGGGTTTTTGCTATTCTGAGTATTCCTTGCCTGAGGACATCATCCGAAACGCAGTAGGAAATTCTTATGTAGCCATCCCTTCCAAAGGCAGATCCCGGAACTGCAGCCACGTTGCCCTTTTCTAACAGAAATTCTGCCAGCACAAGATCAGAGCCTAATTTAGCAGAGTAGTAGCTGAGATTTGGGAATATGTAAAAAGCGCCTTTTGGCTTTACCACGCTGACATTTGGGATATGGTTTAACAATTCGTATGCCAGATCTCTCCTTTTTTGAAAAGTGTCCCGCATAGCTTGGATAAATTTCTTACCTTCCGGATTTCTCAGTGCTTCAAGGGCGCCATACTGCGCAAAAGTTGTTGCATTGGAAATAGTTTGGCTATTAAGGTCTGCAATAACTTTAGCGAAGCTCTCAGGACAGGCTACATAACCTACCCTCCACCCTGTCATAGAATAGGTCTTTGAAAACGCATTTACAGTAAAAGTTATCTCCCTGATTTCCTTGGAGAAGCTTGCAGGGCTGACAAATCTCTCATCGTCATAAACGAAGGCTTCATAACATTCATCTGAGATTATGAATATGTTATGTCTTAAACATAGGTCTGCTATCTTCCTCATCTCCTCTTCTGGAATCACAGCTCCGGTAGGATTGGATGGGGAGTTCAAAACTAAAGCCTTAGTCTTTTTTGTTATGTGTGGTAGTAAATCGCCTACAGTCAATACAAATTGCCTTTCTTCGCTGAGCACGATCTCTTTAGGTTTTGCACCGCATAGGAGTATCTGCTCTGGATAGGTTACCCAGTATGGGGTAGGCAGTAAAACTTCATCTCCTTCTTCAAGTATAGCGGTAAAAACCAAATACAGCGCCATCTTAGCGCCTGCAGTTATAACTATTTCTGATGGCTTGTAATCTACACCATTTTCTTTTAAAAGTTTTTCTGATAGGGCTTCCCTTAGAGGAAGGATTCCGGCAGGGGGACTATATTTTGTTTTTCCCTCTTTCAAAGCTTTTATACACGCTTCTTTGACAAACTCTGGAGTATCAAAGTCTGGTTCCCCCGCACCAAAACCTATCACATCTACCCCCTGATTCTTCAGTTGATTTACCTTAGCGGTAAGGGCCAAGGTGGGGGCAGGCTTTATGTGAGATACTCTCTTGGAAAGCATAATTTTTTTATTATACATCCAAAAAAACATGCTTTATAATAATCTTCCCATGAATGAATTAGAGAAGTTCGAAAACCTTTTGGAAACAAAGCTTGGTATAAACAAAACCTTGAAAAAGGGAGAAGTGGTAAGAGGGAGAATAGTGAAAATAGATGAGAGAACAGTGTACATTGATATTGGTTATAAAGTGGAAGCCATAATGCCCAGAGAGGAGCTTCCTGAAGAGGTAAAGGAGAATGACGAAATAAAGGGCATACTTGTAAAATTCTCAAAGGGTGTACCGGTATTATCTTTCCAAAGGTACTTAAGCGAAAGGTTGTATGGATTTCTTAAGTCGGCTTATGAGAAGGGTAAATTCGTAGAAGGCAGGGTAGAAGAAGTGCTGGAGAACGAATACAAAGTGAATGTTAGCGGGCTTAAAGCAACTTTACCTAAATCGGAAGCCAGACAGGGCCTGAGGAAGAATTCAAGGGTAGTAGCAAAAATTAAGGAACTTTCAGTATCAAGCAGTGGTGTTAATATTGTTTTGACTGAGAAAGATTTCATAGAACAGATTAGAAAAAGGAGGAAGGAGCGATTACTCGCTAAATTAAAAGTTGGGGATGTAATAGATGGAAAGGTTATAAAAATAGATCCAGAAAAAGGTATAACACTTTTAGTAAAGAACACACTAAGAGCATTCTTGCCAAAGGAAGAACTATCTTGGGGCAGGGACAAAAACCCTTATAACTATACTGAAGTAGGAGAAAGACTAAAGGTAAAAGTAAAGAGAATTCCAAAAGACGGAGAATTTATCTTTGTAAGCCTTAGGGAATTGAAAGGTAATCCATGGGACAAGGCTAAGGAACTCATAAGCAAGGGGCAGATCCTTACTGGCAAAGTAACAGATATAACAGACAAAGGAGTATTAGTGGAGGTTTTAGAAGGAGTAGAGGGCTTTGTTCCAAAGGATGAGGTGTCGTACGATAACAAAATGCCGAAGAAGTGGGACACGGTCAATGTTAAGGTTTTGGAGTTTGAGCCGAAACACAGAAAGCTTATTCTCAGCATAAAAAGAACCCTCCCAAAACCTTGGGAGGAATATATACAAAAACATCCGGTGGGAAGTAAGGTAAAAGGCAAAGTTGAGAAGTTTGAGAGTGCATCTGCAATAGTGGATTTGGAAGGAGTGAAGGGTATAATTCACAGAAGTGATCTTTCTTGGGTGAAGCCAGGCAGGGTGGAAGAAGTGCTCAAAATCGGTGAAGAGAGGGAGTTTGCGGTTTTAGGGCTTGAAGGTAAATACGTAAAACTCGGAATAAAACAGCTACAGGATAACCCTTGGGATATTTTTGTTAAAAAGTATAAGGTTGGGGATAGGGTTAAATTGAAGGTAACTTCCATACATCCCTTTGGAGCCTTCTTGGAGTTTCCAGAAGGATTGGAGGGATTGCTCCCTCTGTCGGAGATTGATAATATAAAAGATATAAAGGTTGGGGACGAGCTAGAAGTGCGTATAATTGACATAACCCCCAATTCAAAGATAACCTTAAGTACAAAGGAGGAAAAGAAAACGGAAGAAATTATCAACGAGGGCTCTGAAAGCGGGTTTACCTTAGGGGAGCTTTTAAAGAAAAAGATGAAGTTATGAACATGACAAAAAAGGATATAATACATAGATGTCATGAAAAAATGCCTGTTTTCTCTAAATCGTTGATTGAAAAAGCTTTAAACCTTCTGCTTAAAGAAGTAAGCCTAAGCTTAAATAGGGGTGAAGATGTTAAAATAACTGGCTTTGGCACTTGGAAGAGGGTAAAAGTAAAAAGAAAAAACAAAAAAGGTTTCAGTGTTAAGCTCAAACCTAGTAGGAAATTGCTAACGTACTTGAATACTTCAGAGGTGGGTACTAAAATAAGAAAGTAACGGGGTGTGGCGCAGGTGGAAGCGCGCTGGCATGGGGGGCCAGAGGTCACGGGTTCAAGTCCCGTCACCCCGATTATTAAAAGAGTAGATCATGAACTTACATTTCAAACCGTCGGAAGATAATACAGAGGTATTGGTCCTAAGGGTATTTCTAAAAAGCGTGGAAATACTGGGTGGTTTGCAGAATCTGGTAAAGCACAAAATTGCAAATTGGCTTCCATCACTCCTCATAGCTTGCTATACTGTGGTTTTGAAAGAAGAGTATATGAAGACAGAACAAGAAATAGCTCAGCAGTTGAATATTACCCTTCAAACGGTAAAGAACATTTTAAGAGCTGAACCTTCAAAGGACACCATGGGAGTGATTGAGGGAGTTTCAGAAAAGGAAGGAAAGGATATGAACGTGCAGACCGCAGGAAGCGTAGCAAAAATAGCCTACAGACAAATAAAAAATGGTTTAGACGACGTTAGACTATCACTAGAACTCTCTAAAAGTCTTGTGAAAGCCTTGGATATAACCTGGGCATACTTAATTCTGAAAAAGTTAAAATGGAATGACTTTCCTATAGAGTCTCCTCAGGATGTAAAGGAAAAAGTTAAAAAAGTTTACATAAAGGGAAGGTTGGCGGAAGAGATTCTAGAGGAACTTGATTATCCCATAAACACTCCTATGGAGTTAATAAAACTCATAAAAGAAAACTTAAAAATGTACGGACTTGAATGAAGTACATCGGATATGCACTTTTATTTATTCTTTTTATCTATTTTGTGTTCGTAAAGCCCTATATAATACTTTACAAAGTTGAACTAAAACTTGAGGGACCTGAAATAAACCTGAAGGAAAGAAGCCTTGGATTAAAAGAGCTACTATTCTTTGTTCCCAATTTAGGAAATAAAACCTACTTTTTGAGATTGAAGGATCTGATTCTCTATGAGAACCAGTTGAAAGTAAAGGAGGTTTCCATCATCATGGTTTCCTTGAAGACCACTGAAGAGCCCTTTGATTATGATTTTACAAATTTAACCAAACTTCTGAATAGATTAAACATAAGTTTAGACAAAGCTTACATTTCTGTAAATTCACCACTCGATTCTAAAAGTATAACAGTGTTCGTAGGCAATACTCATTTGAACAACAGGAAATTATTCTCCGAGAATAGGGCAGTCGCCTATTACATAAGAGGAAGTAAATCAGATAAAGTTGAAGTGCTGGTCAAAGAAGCTTATTTGAATGGGCCGATCTTTAATTTGGTATCTGCGGAGGTCATAAGTGAGAAGTACTTTTTTAACCTAAGCGGGAGTTGGAGAGGAAGAAAAGGGAACTTTGTCGCCACAGGTTTTATAAAGGGGTTCTCCGGTGGAGCTTATAGCCTTGATCCTATCAACACTAAAGCGAAAGGGTATATAGATTACACTAGAATAGAAGCAGACTTAGAACTTCAGACTAACAACCTTAAAATAAAAGACAAGTTCTACACAGATCTGAAAGGAAGTGGAAAGTATACCTACGTATTGGGGAAAAAGAACCAGATCTTACTTAGCCTTGACGGCAATGGTATAAGAGGAAATTTGGAGTACGACTTTGACAATGGAACGGTTAAGTTAGTGCTGGATAGATTAGCTATTGATGAGAGTTTATTTTCTGTTGAGAGGAAAGTTTCAGGTTTTTTTTTCTGGAAGTGTTTTTGCTAATCTCATAGAAAAAAACATAAGATTGGATGGAAACGTCCAAAATTTGGCGGTAGATAACATAAACCTTAAAACAGCAAGGGTAAAGTTGGAAACCCGCTATGGTCAGGGAGAGGGGGGTGAAGTAGAGTTCACCTCTGAAATGTTTTATATCAAGGGTAAGTTTTATGGAAGGGATTTTATAGGGAAGCTAAGCGTAAAAGGCTTTCCGTATTGGGACGATAGGCTGAGTGCAACGATTTTTTATGAAGGGGATCTATCCTACCTAAAGGGTGATCTACAGACCAAAGGGATTGGTTCTGCTTTGAATGTTTCTGCATACGGTAGAAAGATAGGAAATTTAACATTCAACTTAAGCTTTAAAAATTCCAGCTATCAGATTGTAGGAAAGGGTAATGGCTTTCAAGTAAGCGGTGAGGGAACCATCACGGAAAAGGTTTTTAGAGGTAAAGTGGATTTGGAGGAATTTAGCTGGAAGGAGAAGGATTTAGAAATCTCAGATGTAATAGGTCAGATATTTATTCAGGTTGATGAAAAAAAAGTCAATTTAAACGGTAAAGTTGAAGGAAAAGTAAAAAGCGAGGGTTTAGAACTGCTGACTCTATCAGAGTTTTACCTTAAGAGTCTGGACGGGAAACTTGGGGGAGAATTTGTTAGCGAGTTGAAAAGCGTAAAGTATAGAGATTTTGAATTAAAGAACGGTTTGTTGAGGGGAACGATCAAAGACGGGGACGTAACCTTTAGCTATACAATAGAAGAAAAACTAAAGGGTTCAGGGAAGGTCTCTCTTAGAGACTTTAGCTTTAGCACTCAGGGAAAGTGGCAAGGGGAAATAAAAGGAAGCTTATTAAGACTGTCTTATGCGCTACAAGGAGCTGCTAAGAAGTTCATTAAAGGAAGCATCAAAGGAGAGGGTAAAATCAGAGGTTTCTTAGTCCCTGTAGATGCTAGCTTAGAAATTAGAGAAGACAAGCTAAACGCATCTTTTAGGGGATTCAGAACTCAAAAGGGAATGCTAACTTTGGATTTTGGAAGAGTGGATTTAGAAAATGGAAGGCTAAGCTTTGGAGGAGCAAGCGTTAAACTTAACTCTGAAGAGATAATCAGGTTCTCTCCTGCAGAGGGTTCCTTTGACTTCAAGGCGAGGAAGGCTGAAATACCCGCAATCAACATACAAGGCTATGCTTATGGACAAGCCAGAATTCTTTACAGTTCAACTTCTGGTTTTAATTTGGTTTCCGAAGGTAGCATTGATCTTGGAAAGTCTTCTAAACTAATTCGAAGCAAGACTCAAACTACAGTGATAGGCAATCTCTACTACTACATAAACACGGACGGAACAAAGCTGAACATCGCCTTTCTGTCAAAAGAACCAATTGAGTTTAGATCTAGGTACTTAGGTACACCGCTCGTAGGAAATGCTTACTTTTTTGGAGACGGGAGCATATTCAAGGGATCTGTGAACTTTACAGGGAATGGATCTTCTTTCAAAATAGAAGCACAGGGAACAGAGAGAAAACTAACGGCAGATTTTAGCTTGGAAAGGATTCCCATAATATACAACGACGCTAACCTCAGAGGAAATGTGCTCTTAAGAGGTAGGGGATATTTGGAAACAGATTATCAGAACTTTAGGTTAACTTCGGAACTTAGCTTGGGGGGCATAGTATTCGTGCAAAGTTTTCCAAAGCAAAAAAAAGATAGGAAAGAAGAATTTCGCGAAAGGATAACCCTTGACCTAAAAATTTCTTCCTATGAGTCTCTCAGAGTATACCTGCCGGAAGGATACATTTACGGCTTCTTAGATGGGTATGTAAAAGGTAAATTAAATGACCCTGATTACAAAATTAAATTTTCCCTCTCTGGTGGAGAGCTGAGGTATTTCAATAGAAAATTCCACGTCAAATCAGGCAGTTACGAATTTGGTAAAAAAGAAGATGAGATAAACCTTACTATAGCCTCTTCATTACCTGAATATGTAGTCCTAATAGACCTAAAAGGCAACCCAGATTATCCTAAGGTTTTGCTGAGGTCTGAGCCTCCAAAGGAACCAAGACAGATACTAGCCGATTTGATATCGGGCGGGGGGAGGGCAGAGGGCTTAATCTCTCTCGGAGATGTACTGGCTTCCCAGATACCCCAAATGGGAGCCCTTGCAAAGGGTTTGGAAAGAACCTTAGGTACTGAAGTAAGCATTTCCGTATCTCCTCAAATTGGTAGCTCTGGAGAATTAGGCGTTTCTACTAAAATATCAAAGGATATAACAGACAAGCTTTCGATAGAATACCAGCAAAGCAGCTTAAAGGACCCAAGAAAAAGCTACGTGGGCGGTGAAGCAAAGATATCAAGTGGCACTTCAATAGGTGGGCGTATTAATTCCGATAGGTCCAAGGAGGTTAAGTTAAGGATTAGGGGTAAATTCGGCTTTTGAATTTATAACCCTCACATAGACCATTAGGTAATCAAGGAAGGACAGAAGTATAAAAGAGTAACCAATGTAGAGCATTGTTTCTACCTTGAACAATACTACAAGAGGAATTGCTACACATATGTAGGCGGTAGTTAGCTTACCTAAGGGCCTGGACTTTGGTATGATCCTCTTAGTCAAAAACATGTGAATACCGCCAAGTAATATAAGCCCATCTCTCAGGAGCAAAAAGAATAACAGACTGGAAGGCACGATATGAAACTTGTAAGTAAACACATATAGGGCTGTAAGTAGGAGTATTTTGTCTGCAATAGGGTCCAGAACTATACCCAAATTGGTTTCTTGTTTAAACTTTCTTGCAATGTAACCATCTATAGCATCTGTTATCGAAAGGAAAATAAACAGGGTAATGGCTTCATAAAACTCAAGAAATAACATCAAAGGACTTAACAAGAGGCGAGTCAAAGAGAGTATATTGGGCAAATTCATAAATGTTATAATAATAAACTATAACCTTTTATTGGAGGATAACATGGCTGTAGTGGTTAGAGTACCTACACCTCTTAGAAGATTAACAAATGGACAAGGCGAGGTTCAAGTAGAAGCTAGCACGATCAGAGAAGCCATAGAAAGATTAGAAGAGTTGTATCCGGGTTTTAAAGACCGTCTGCTTGATGAGAACGGTGAACTTAGAAGATTTGTTAACCTATACCTTAACGACGAGGACATAAGGTTTTTAAAGGGTGTGGATTCAGAGTTGAAAGATGGAGATATAATCTCTGTAGTACCAGCTATTGCTGGTGGCTTTTAACCTCCCGAAATTGCATTAATTACCTTTATGTCATCCTGTGCTGAAACCACTTGATGCTCTTCCGCTATCTCTCCATTTACTATAACAAAGGCGTAGTCTCTTGACAGATTGAGTTTATTAAGTATGTCCCTAACTGTAATCTCTTCTTTATCGATATCCAGATGTATTAGTTTTCCCCTGTAATGCAGATTTAACCTCATTCGGGTTTATCATAATAATTATAATAGGGATATATACGTTGGGTGAGAAATTAACCAAGCACATGACTTTTCCTGAAAAAGCTATAACCAATAGC
>NZ_DAIQAX010000007.1:55149-64734 GCF_036781485.1 Thermocrinis sp. | reverse complement strand
TGTTCCTAATGAACCGTGTGGAGCTGAAAGGCGTTTTTGTCAGAAATCCGCAAAAAACTTGGTTATATTTCCTAATGAACCGTGTGGAGTTGAAAGTATGAAGGGCTTAACCATGTTAGACTTGTGGGCTCCCTTAGTGGAGAAGTTTGTGGGATTTGTGTCCCACTTTGACCAAGAGGTGCTAAGCCTCTACTCTCAAGGAGAGGATTTCCTTGAATACATTGACAGGCTCAGGGATGAGGAAAGGGAGCCTGTCATAAGGGCGTATTTAGACATAGCAGAAGAGGTTTTTAGGTTTTTAGAGGGTAGGGAGCTGGTTATAAAGCCAACGTGGGACAGGATTTTTCCAGCTTTGACCGGAATGGGGGCGGAGGAATATCTGCGCAAGGCAGAAGAGAGGAAGAAGGCTGAGGTGCTGAGGGAGAATGCGGGCAGTGAGCTTGTGGAGGGAGTCTTTGGAGAGGCTGTGGCAAGATTGGTGGCAATCACGAGAATTTACGACGATGAAGTGGTACAGCTCTACAGGTTTATTACCACCAGTGGAGTATTTTCCCTCTTTGCGGACATTTTCTATCACGCCGCTGAGGCAGCCTCAAGAAAGGTGCTTTTCTATCCAAGGAGCGTTCCCAGAGTTTTGCCCGATGAGGAGACGATTGATGAAGGCATAGAGCTTGTGTCTTTGAATGGTTGTGATGGGCCTGAGAAATTTGTAAGTTGCAAATACGGCACTTTCTTTTCTGAAGCAAAATTTCTGCCTTGGCTGGCAAGGGCTTACAGACTTCAAAGCCACTCAGACGAGCCTATCCTTGTGGTAGCTCTCAAGCTCTACATGACGCCCATACTGGAGAATATGAGTTTTGCAAGAGTTTTTGTGCATAAGCTTTTAAGAAGGTATGAAAGAAGGGATGGCAGGACTAACTTTTTGCACTCCTGCAGGATAGCCTTGGGGGAGGAGCTGGAGCCAAGAAGCAAGACAGATGAAATTCTGTTGCAGATGAGGATAGAGCTGGATTAATTTTGGGGGCTCCTGCCCTCTTTCTAAAATAACCTTATGAGTGCATCGGAGCTAAACATACTGGACCTCTATGAAGGTCTTAAAGAGAAGGTCATCTCCTTTCTTAGCAAGGCCTTCCAAAGAACAGGGAAGAAGAGGGCTACCTTGAGAAAAGGCTTTCTTTGTCTTTTTATAATTTATCCTTAATCCATTCTATACATTCAGAAGAAAGATCCTTTTTATTCACAAAAATCACATGCTCCAAGGCTATATTTAAAAGTTTTTTAGGATGGTCTCCTTCTTTTAGAAGACCAAAATAGAAGGCATGCTTAAAGGCTTCTATCAGATTTTCTACTATAGTTTTCATCATTACGTCAAATCTAAACTTTTCGTAAAGCTTTTCCCTTTCCTGTATTGGTTTTTTAAGCATACTGTATGAGAAAATCAAAATCTTTTCCCAAGTTTTTAAAACCTTATCCCACTGGTCCTTTGGAAGAGATTCTAACTCAATTAAAATCATCTCAAGAATGTAATTAACCAGATAGTCTTTTAATTCATCAGCGGAGGCGTACTTGCTCTCAAAGAGTAAATTACTAAGATCTTTCTTCATCCGTGGCTTTGTCCAAAGATTGACCCGGTATTCCAAAGTAGCACTCCCCAAAGTCAGAGGAAACTAACCTTATTGCTTGCCTATTCCACATCTTTCCTACTTTCAAATTCCAGCCTAAACTGGAGGCTAACAAACATTACCTTTTAGTATAACACTGTATAGAGCAATTATCCACACGAGAATTATCCGCATGTCCGCCGTAGGTTTATGTGGCTTATAATTATTCAGCAGAGTTGTTAGCAGGGAAGTATAGCAGAATTAATAAACAAAACCGCTTTGTTTGTTTAAACTTTATCAGCTTTGAGCTTGGCAAATGGATAGGCTAAATCTGTCTCAAGAAAGGGTGGTTAAGCATTTTGGCTCCCCTCTTATGGTAATAGCTGGCGCTGGTTCTGGAAAGACAAAAACCTTAGCCCACAAGGTAGAGTTTTTGCTAAAAGAGAAGCATTTAGACCAAAAGAGGATACTTGTTATAACCTTTACCAACAAAGCAGCAAAGGAGATTGCTCAGAGAATAGAAAAGGTCTGTTCTGTAAGGATTGAATGGGTTGGCACTTTTCACTCCGTGGCTTTAAAAATGTTAAAAGAAAAAGGCAGGCTCATAAACATTCCAAGAAACTTTTCGGTTATTGACAGACAAGACAGCGAGAGTATTATGAAAAACTTACTAAAAAGCAAAGGCTTAGACCTAAAGGTCTTAGACACTCTAAAAGCTTATATGTCCCACAGAAGGGAAGACTTAATCTCCAATATAGATCCATACTTGGAACCACTTTTTGAAGAATACATAAGCTATCTCAGAAGCAACAACCTTTTGGACTTTTCAGACCTACTTTGGGAATTTCTAAGGTTGTGCAAGGTCACAAACTTAAAGGAGATGTTTGATTATGTATTAGTGGATGAGTTTCAGGACACGAATACAGTTCAATATGAGATTCTAAAGAATATAGCAAGGGAAAACGTGTGCGTGGTGGGAGATCCAAACCAGTGTATTTACGAATGGAGGTACGCAAGACCTGAAAACATGCTAAGATTTATGCACGACTTTAATCCAGAGATTATAAAGCTGGAATACAACTACCGCTCCAAAAGATACATCATAGAGGTTGCTAACTGCGTACTTTTAGCATCCCAAGCGGAGTGGAAGGACCTTATCCCCCGTCTGATTTCGGTGCGCGGCGGAGAAGAAAAACCTGTGGTTAGAAGGTTTTCAAAGGAACAGGAGGAGGCGAGGTGGATAGCGGAAAAGATAAAGGAACTTAGCAGATCTTATTCTTTTTCTCAGATGGCTATACTCTTAAGGGTAGGCTATCTGACGGATGTTTATGAGAGGACCCTTTTTAGTGCGGGCATTCCTTACAAGGTAGTAGGAGAGGTTAAGTTTTTTGAAAGGGCAGAGATAAAGGACGCCCTTAGCTTTCTGAAGGTTTTGGTAAACGGGCAGGATAGGCTAAGCTTTGAGAGGGCTTTGGAAATTACAACGCATGGCATTGGCAAAGCCACTTTGAACCACATAGAGAAGTTTTACAGCCAAAGTTGGCTAAAAGCTTGCGAACTTTCGCTAAAAAGTCTCCCATCCTCAAAGGCTCATGTTCTATACCAGTTTTTGCTAAAACTCAAAAAGATAGATCTAACCAAATATGCCGAAAGCTTAGAAGGGTTTTTACAAGAAATAGAATTTTTTGAAAGGCTCAAAGAACGATATCCAAAAAACTGGTGGGAAAGGGAAGAAAACGTAAAGGAGCTTTTAAGATACCTAAAGGAAAAAGAAAAAGAGGGAGCTACCGTACAAGAAGTGCTTGAGGAGATAAGCCTTGTAGGAGGAAGCGAGGAGGAAAGGGCTGGAGTAAAGATTATGACTATCCATGCCAGCAAGGGTCTTGAGTTTGATGTGGTTTTTCTGCCAAGACTTGAGGAAGGAATACTACCTCACGAAAAAAGCTTAAGTGATATTAGAGAGTTAGAAGAAGAGAGGCGCCTCTTCTACGTGGCTATAACCCGCGCTAAGGATCTGCTGTTTATGAGTTATACAAAAACAGACAACAACAAGCCAAGCAGATTCCTTTCGGACATAGACAAAAGGCTTCTTGACCTGTCAGCGTTCAAAAAAGAGGTTCCCACCTTGCCAGAGCTTGCTGGTGGTATAAAGCTAAAAGTTGGTCAGGATGTGATCCACAGAGTTTTTGGGAAGGGAAGGATAGTAAAGTTAGAAGGAGAAAAAGCTACGGTAGATTTCAACGGAAAGCTAAAAACTATATACTGCACTTTCCTTGAGCCTCTATAAAAACAGCGTTATTCCCGCCACCCCGTAAGCTCCGTTCTTGTAGCACAGCTTTATCTTCTCCCAGGTAATACCACCCAAAGCGTACACAGGTATGCTAACCTTTGAAGCTACTTCTCTTAGGTAAGAAAGGCCTAAGGGCTTTGTTTCTGGATGGGAAGAGGTTTGGAATATAGGGCTCAGCGTTATAAAATCTGCTCCCTCCTTTTGGGCATATAAAGCCTCTTCCAAACTGTGGGCTGAGTATCCAACTATTAGCTCAGGGGCTATTCTCTTTACCACGCTTGGAGGTAAGCCGTTCGTGGGCAGATGCACACCGTCTGCCAAAACTGCGAGAGCTATATCCACTCGGTCGTTTATCAAAAGCACAGCGGAAAACTCCCTTGTTATTTGCCTAACCCTTAAGGCAAGCTGGTAGTAGTCTCTGCCAGACTTATTTTTTTCTCTTAGCTGGACCATCCTAACGCCCTTTTGCAACACCTTTCTAAGGGTTTGCTCAAAATCTTTTCCGTACTTTGTAGAATCGGTGATGGCGTAAAGGTTAGGAAGTTGCATATTAATGGTAAAATTATAAAGCCATGGTGAGGATAGAAGAGATAAAGGCGAGGGAAGTATTAGACTCAAGGGGAAATCCTACGGTAGAGGTTGAGGTCAGACTGTCCTCTGGTGCTTTGGGAAGGGCTATAGTGCCAAGTGGTGCATCCACCGGAGAAAGGGAAGCCTTGGAGCTGAGAGACCACGACCCCAAAAGATACTTAGGCAAAGGTGTGCTAAAAGCGGTGGATAATGTAAATTCAATAATAGCAAAGGAATTAAAAGGTTTGCTTGCAGAGAATCAAAAGGAGATAGATCATATACTTATAGAGCTGGACGGCACGCCTAACAAAAGTAAGCTTGGAGCAAACGCCATACTCGGTGTTAGCCTTGCCGTAGCAAGGGCTATGGCAAATCATCTTCAAATTCCTCTTTACAAGTACATAGGAGGTATCTTTGCCAATAAGTTGCCGGTGCCTTTGATGAACGTAATAAACGGAGGGGTGCATGCGGACAATCCTCTGGACATTCAGGAGTTTATGATAGTGCCTGTTTGTGGCAAGAGCTTTTCGGAAGCTCTAAGGGCTGGCGTGGAAGTTTTCCACACTCTCAAAAAGCTTCTAAAAGAAAAGGGCTACTCTACCAATGTAGGAGACGAAGGTGGCTTTGCTCCAAACCTTGAAAATACCGAAAAGGCTTTAGAGTTCTTAGTAAGTGCCATAGAAAAGGCAGGATACACACCTGGAGAAGATGTGCTGTTAGCTTTGGATTGTGCATCTTCGGAGTTTTACTACGAGGATGATATGTATCACATAGAGGGCAAAAAGCTAAGGTCAGATGAACTTGTGGAGTTTTACGTTAAGCTTTTGGAGAGGTTTCCGATAATATCTATGGAAGATCCCATGGCAGAAAATGACTGGGAGGGTTGGCAGATGATAACAAAAGCTCTTGGGGACAAAGTTCAGCTTGTGGGAGATGATCTTTTTACCACAAACATAAACATTCTAAAGGAGGGTTTTCAAAAAGGTATAGCCAACGCAATACTGATAAAGCTTAACCAAATTGGAACCCTATCGGAAACCATAGACACAATAGCCTTTGCCAAAGAGCACGGATACAACTGCATAATATCCCACCGCTCTGGAGAAACGGAGGATACTTTTATATCCCACTTGGCAGTGGGGACAAACGCTGGACAGATAAAAACCGGTTCTGCATCAAGGACAGATAGAGTAGCAAAGTATAACGAACTTTTGCGTATAGAGGAGGAACTAGGCCATGCGTCAAGGTTTGAGGGCAAAAGGGAATTTTGGAGGTTTAAGTCCAAATAGCCTCCCTTTTGTATTTTTTATCGCCGTGCTTTTTTTCACAGTATATAACCTATTTTTTGGAAGTTATAGTATTTTTGAAATTATAAAGATGAAAAAGAAGATAAACGAGATAAATCTTAAGCTACAGAACGTAAAAAAAGAAAATGCTTTAATTGAAGAAGAGCTAAAACTTTTGGAAGAGGACAAAGATCTTTATCTTGAAAAGTTGGCAAGAGAAAGGATGCAACTTCAGAAACCAAACGAAAAGATAATCCTTTTTAAGGAATAGTTATGATTGAAAGATACACCCGAAAAGAATTTAAAGAACTTTGGTCAGACTTAAAAAAGTTTCAGCTGTGGTTAAAGGTGGAGTTGGCAGTTTGCAGAGCATGGCACAAAAAGGGGAAAATACCTTTGACCGCTCTGATCGACATAGAAAAGCGCACAAAGGTGGATGAAAAGACACTTGAGAGGATAAATTACTACGAAAAGATATACAAGCATGATGTGCTTGCCTTTGTTTCCGCAATATCGGAACAGATACCGGAATACTCCCACTACTTTCACATGGGGCTTACATCTTCTGATGTGGTGGATACCGCTTTGGCTCTGCAGATAAAAGAAGCCCTAAATCTCATCCTTAAGAGTGTGGATAAGATCCTTGAAAAGCTCAAGCAACTTGCACTGAGGGAAAGGGATACTATTATGATGGGCAGGACTCATGGAGTTCATGCAGAACCCATGACCCTTGGACTGAAGTTTCTAAGCTGGTATGAAGAGATGAAAAGAAACAAAGAAAGGATCCTGAGGGCTTTGGAAAACATCTCTTACGGAAAGCTTTCCGGTGCGGTGGGAACTTACTCTAATTTGGACCCAGAGGTGGAGAGGTTAGCATTAGAAGAGCTTGGACTAAAGGTGGAACCAGTTTCTACCCAAATTGTGCCAAGGGACAGACATGCGGAGGTAATGTGGGCCATCTCACAAACCGCAACCTCCTTGGAAAGATTTGCTACTGAGATAAGGCATCTTCAACGCACGGAAGTAGGAGAACTTCAGGAGCCTTTTAAAGAAGGGCAAAGGGGATCATCGGCCATGCCTCACAAGAAAAATCCAATTCATGCAGAGAGGATCTGCGGACTTGCCCGGCTCATAAGGAGCTATCTTATAACATCCCTTGAAAACGTAGCCCTTTGGCACGAAAGGGACATATCCCACTCTTCGGCCGAAAGGATAATCTTACCAGATGCCACAACTGCTTTAGACTACATACTTAATCTATTCCTTGAGATCCTTGAAGGTTTGGTAATAGACAGAGAAAGAATGAAGGAAAATATGAACCTTTCCTTTGGACTTTACGCATCTTCAAAGATTTTGGTAAAGCTTATGGAAAAAGGCTTGCCAAGGGACCAAGCCTATGAGATGGTTCAAAGGTGTGCTATGAGAAGCTGGAACGAAAAAATACCTTTTGAGGTTAGTTTGATGCAGGACCAAAGGGTCAGTGAGCTTTTAACTCCAGAAGAGATAAGGAAGGCTATAAACCCTTGGAGCTTTCTCCAGCATTTGCAGGTCATATACTCAAGAGTTTTCCCAAACAGCCTCTGAGTTTTCTCATAGAAAACTAAGCTCTTGGACGGATATTAAAAATATGAACAGATTAAAGAATGCAAGAAGTCCATACCTAAGAAAGTCAGCCAATCAGCCTGTGGATTGGTATGAATGGTCAGAGGAAGCTTTTAAGAGGGCAAAGCAAGAGAACAAACCCATACTGCTTTCCATTGGAGGCGTTTGGTGTCATTGGTGTCATGTAATGGCCCACGAGTGCTTTGAAAACCAAGAAATCGCAAAGATAATAAACGAAAACTTTGTTGCGATAAAGGTGGATAGGGATGAAAGGCCAGACATAGACAGAAGGTATCAGGAGGTTGTTTTTGCTCTAACTGGTTCTGGTGGCTGGCCCCTTACTGTATTTCTAACACCAGAGGGAGAGGCGTTCTTTGGTGGAACTTACTTTCCACCAGAGGACCGATGGGGCAGACCGGGATTTAAGAACTTGCTTTTAAGGATCGCCCAGCTTTGGCAGGAGGATAAAGAAAGACTTATAAATGCAGGGAAACAAATATACCAGCTTATGGCAATGCAAAACCAGAAATCTTACAAAGGAATAATCAGAGAAGAACTCTTGGAAAAGGGTATAAGTTCCATACTTCTATCTGTAGACTACCAATATGGTGGGCTTGGAGATGCACCGAAGTTTCACCATGCAAAGGCTTGGGAACTTTTGCTATACAGGTATTTCTTTACAAAGAATGAACAGCTTTTGAAGATAGTTGAGCTTTCCTTGGACGCCATGGCAAAGGGGGGAGTTTACGACCACCTTTTAGGTGGCTTTTTTAGGTATTCAACCGATCAAAGGTGGATTGTGCCCCACTTTGAGAAAATGCTCTACGACAACGCAGAGCTTTTACAACTTTACTCTATAGCCTATCAGATCCTACCAAAGGAGCTTTACAAGCGTACCGCAAAGGGCATAGTTGATTATTACAAAAAGGAAGCAACCGATCCAGAAGGAGGCTTCTACGCATCCCAGGATGCAGACATAGGCCTTTTGGACGAAGGCGGATACTACACCTTTTCCCTAAAAGAGCTTCAAAGCATACTCTCGGAAGATGAGCTAAAGGTCGCAAAACTCCACTTTGACGTTGGGGAAAAGAACGTCTTGTTCGTAGCCATGGAGGAAGAGGAGATCGCAAAGACTTTGTCCATGCCCATAGAGAGAGTAAAGTCCTTGCTTGAACGTGCTAAGTTAAAGCTTTTGAAATACAGAGAAGAGCACAGAGAAAAGCCTTTTATAGACAAAACGATCTACACCAGTTGGAACGGGCTGATGTTGGAGGCTATGGCTTATTACTACAAAGTTTTCGGAGACAGCTGGAGCAAAGACTTCTCTGTAAAAACTGCGGAGAGGATCCTAAGAGAACTATATAACGGCAAAGACTTAGAGCATGCGCAGGGAGTAGAGGGTTTTTCTGAGGATTACATCTTTTTGGCAAGGGGGCTCTTAGCCCTTTTTGAAATTACGCAGGAGCCCAGATGGCTGGAGGTTTCCTTAGAACTTACCCTTAAAGCCATAGATAAGTTTTGGGATCAACAAAACTGGGGATTCTTTGATACAAAAGAGCAAGGAAGCGGCCTTTTGAGCCTTAGGCTGAAAAGTATTTCAGACACACCCACCCAATCGGTTAATGGCTCCGCTCCCTATTTGCTTTTAACCCTTGGTAGCATAACGGACAGAACTGAGCTTTTAGAGTTTGCAGAAAAGAACCTACAGGCCTTTGTCAGACAAGTAGAAGAAATACCCAGCATATCTGCCTCATACCTGATAAGCCTTTATGCATACCTAAGAGGTATATACAAAGTAGAGACAAGTGAATTTTTTGAGCCTATGCTGAAAGCTTTTAGACCTTTCAAAGTGGTGATCAGAAAGCCTGTTAGAGGTCTGGTGGTTTGTGAGGGGAACACCTGTCAGATTTACGATGGTATGCCCGATTCCTTTTCGTAATTCCACATAAGAATACCACCTGCTAAGTTGTACGCTTCATATCCAAGGTGTCTAAGCAGATAGGTAGCAAAGGCGCTTCTTTCACCGCTTCTGCAATAGACTATGATCTTTTTGTCCTTTGGTAAGCTTGAGTATGCAAACCTTAACTCATCAAGGGGTATGAGTATGGAGTTGGGTATTCTTATTTGGATGTGCTCAGGGGGTGTTCTCACATCCAGTAGCAGGACGTTTTCTTTTTCTTCTTCCAAAAGCTTTTTTGCCTCTTCTGGCGTTAGCTCGGGCACCTGAAACATAGCA
>NZ_DAIQAX010000007.1:44267-55049 GCF_036781485.1 Thermocrinis sp. | reverse complement strand
AATAAGAGGCTTTACTGCGCGGGGGTCTTTTTGTTTTCCAAGGGCCTGAACCGCTATGTCTCCTATCCGCCCAAGGACATTTGCCACTGCTATACGAATCCTGCGGTTATAATTTAATCCCTATGCACCATTTAACTGAAGAGCAGATTGCACAGATAAAGGAAGCGCTCCTTGAGCTTAGGAATAAGGTCCTAAGCTCTGCCCAAGAGCAGATAAAGGATCCATCCAACGTGACCTTTGAGGGTGGAGACGAGATAGACAGGGCTAACTTAGAAACTGGCAGATACATAAGTTTGCAAAGGATAAAAACCAGAGAACTTAAGCTTTTAAGGAAGATAGACTATGCACTGTATAAAATAGATATGGGTAGCTATGGAATATGTGAAAGTTGTGGTGCCCCCATACCTTTTGAAAGGTTGTTGGCAAGACCTGTAACCACCATGTGCATAAACTGCAAGGAATTAGAAGAGGAAAGGGAACATGACTGAAGAGTGGATGTTTCCAAGGGTTAAAAAGCTTCCAAAGTATGTATTTGCTATGGTCAATGATCTAAAGTATAAGCTCAGGAGGGAAGGAGAGGACATAGTGGATTTGGGAATGGGAAATCCAGACCTTCCACCCGCTCCGCACATAATAGAGAAGCTCTGCGAGGTGGCAAGAAGGGACAACGTGCACGGATACTCCGCATCAAAGGGAATCCCAAGATTGAGAAAGGCTATATGTGATTTCTACAAAAGGAGGTATGGGGTTGAGTTAGACCCAGAAACCCAAGCCATAATGACCATAGGTGCAAAGGAAGGATATTCGCACCTCATACTGGCCATTGTGGAGCCCGGAGATTCAATCATAGTTTCCAACCCAACTTATCCCATACACTACTATGCACCTATAATAGCTGGTGCGGACGCTCTGTCCATACCTATCATCCCAGATGAAGAAGAAGACTTTGAGGAAAGCTTTCTGAAAAAAATTTACGATACTGTTAAGTCTTCTTACAGAAAACCCAAAGCGTTGGTTCTTAGCTTTCCCCACAATCCTACCACTTTGTGCGTAAGTCTTGACTTTTTCAAAGAAGTGGTCGGCTTTGCAAAAAAGGAGGGCATATGGATAATCCACGATTTTGCCTATGCAGATTTAGGCTTTGATGGATACGAACCTCCAAGCATACTGCAGGTAGAAGGGGCAACTGATGTAGCTGTGGAGATTTATTCAATGTCTAAGGGCTTTTCTATGGCAGGTTGGAGGGTAGCCTTTGTTTTAGGAAACGAAATACTCATAAAAAACTTAGCTCATCTTAAAAGCTACCTTGATTATGGAGTTTTTACACCCATACAGGTAGCGTCAATAATAGCTTTAGAAAGCCCTTACGAAATAGTGGAAAAAAACAGAGATGTTTATCAAAAGAGGCGGGATGTGTTGGTGGAAGGGCTAAACAGAATTGGTTGGGAAGTGCAAAAACCCAAGGCCTCTATGTTCGTTTGGGCTCGCATACCTGAATGGGTTGGTATGAACTCCCTTGATTTCTCTCTCTTTCTGCTAAAGGAAGCAAAGGTGGCTATTTCTCCGGGCATAGGTTTTGGTGAATACGGAGAAGGCTACGTAAGATTTGCGTTGGTAGAAAACGAAAACAGGATAAGACAGGCTGTAAGAGGTATAAAAAGAGCCCTTCAAAAATTCAGACAAACAGTTTAGAACTCTTTTGTAAGAAAAAAGGCGTGTGTTTGCTCTGCTCCTACAGAGAGCAAAAGCTCACAAAGACGGGATATTGTCCCTCCAGTGGTTAGCACGTCATCCACGATCAGAACCTTTTTGCCTTCAAGGACTTCTATCCACTCTTCTCTCAATGTGTGAGTTTGGGATGCTTTAATCCTTTTTTTCTTATCCAGTCTTGCCATAGGGGGGTCAAAGCCAACTCTTTTAAAAACCCGCTGATAAGGTACCCCCGCACCTTTTAGGATCTCTTCTATTTGATTGAAACCTCTGGTCCAAAATCTTCTGAGGTTTAACTCAGGAAAGGTTATTATGTCTGGGTTTGTCTGCTCTATAAATTCCCAAAGATGGTCCTTTATAGCTTCTCCCAGCCATCTTGCTAAAAAGGGATTGTTAGAAAACTTTATCTGTTGCAAAATGCTCTTTAGCACACCTTCGTATTTTCCAAAAACTCTGTAGGAAAAGACATAGGGTATGGGTGTGTATTCAATCGGGTGGAAAGGTTTTATATCCTGGATGCACTCCTTGCAAAGGAAGAGATCCCCCATAGCTGGACTTTGGCAGTGGATGCACTCTGACTGAGAGATCCCCAAGAGCCTTAGGAATTTTCTCATTTAGAAAGCTCGCTTAACTTTGCAGTGGTTCCAAGGACAACCAGGATATCCCCTGGCAATATACGCTCATCGCCTGAAGGATTAACCAACATAGCCTCTCCCCTCTTTATGGCCAACACGCTAATTTCAAAGCGTTTTCTTAGGTCTAACTCCTTCAGAGATTTTCCTTGCATGAACTCAAAGGCTTTGATCTCGAAGATACTATACTTTTCCCCAATGGGTATCTCTTCTATGAATTCTCCGATCAGTAGAGAATGAGCAAGTCTTATAGCCATATCTCTTTCTGGATAGATCACCCTGTCCACTCCGAGCCTTTCTAAGATTTTGCCGTGCATCGGGTTAGCCGCTTTGGCGATAACCTCTTTTACTCCCAACTCTTTCAGTTGAACCACTATGAGAATACTTGCCTCTATGTTTTCTCCTATGCTCACTACAACCGTATCTGCATTGACTATGCCGGATTCCTTTAGAGCTTTTTCATCGGTAGCATCAAGGACAAAGGCCATAGATACAAGGTCTGCTATCTGCCGAACCTTTTCCTCATCTGAATCGCAGGCTATAACCTCCGCCCCACCTTGAGCTAAGGTCTTAGCCACGTGGTGACCAAACCTTCCAAGTCCTATGACCCCAAAGATTTTATCCTTTACTCTTTTCATAGCAATATTCTTGCCTCAGGAGGTTTTACTCTGCTCTCTCTACCTTTGCCGTAGATGGCGAGCATAAAGCTCAGTATTCCTACCCTTCCCATCAGCATAGTAATTATAATTATCATCTTCCCGATTGGAGAAAAATCTGCGCAGAAGCTAAGCCCTTGAGAGTTTCCCATAGAAAGACCTACTGGAGAGAAAGCAGAAACTGTTTCAAACAACGTGGGAAGCAAGGATGTTCCTTCCAACTTGGTTAATAATAAGGCAACAAAGGTAGTGTATGCAAAGGAGAGAGTAAATATGGTTATTGCCCTTTGGACTGTAGCTTCGGTAACGCTCCTTCCAAATATAACCACCTGATTTCTACCGCTCAGGTAGCTATGCACCACCAAAAGGATCACTACCGCAGTGGTTATTTTTATTCCACCCCCTGTGCCACCTGGACCGGTACCTATGAACATAAGCACTATGATCCAGAAAAGACTGCCTTCGGAAAACTCCCTAAGGTCCACAGTATTAAAGCCCGCAGTCCTTGCAGAAACGCTGTGGAAAAAGGCCACCAGTATTCTTTCCTTTAGACTAAGCTCGTTCCATCGGATGGTCTCCAGCAAAAGCAGGATAAATCCTAAAAGGAGCAAAAAGCCGCTAAAGGTTAGCACGATCTTGGTATGAGTGGATAGCCTGAGAACCTGTCCCCTGTAGTAAAGCATTAGCTCTTGGATTACGTAAAAGCCAAGACCTCCCAAAACAATAAGCACTGAAAAAATGAAGTTTACCAGTATGTTTCCCCTATATGGTCCCAAACCCTCTGGGAGTATGCTAAAGCCAGCGTTGTTGAAGGCAGAAACTGAATGAAAGATCCCCTGCCATAGAGCACTCAGCGGGTTTGAAAAGTCCCTAAGGAAAAGAAAGAAAAGAAAAAAAGCTCCTGTAAGCTCTATTAGAAAAACTATAGGAACAAGCCTTTTTATAAACCTTACCAGTCCGTGCATGCCGGGATAGTTCATGGACTCTGCCAAAAGTAGCCTGTCCCTTAAGCTCAGCCTTCTTCTTAGCAATATCAAAAAGTAGGTGGTAAATCCCATGTATCCGAGACCACCTATTTGGATTAGCATAAGGATCACGAGCTGACCAAAGGGAGTAAAGGTGGAAGGAGTATCAACCACCACCAATCCTGTTATAGTAGTAGCAGAAGTGGCAGTAAAGAGTGCATCTAAAAAGCTTATGTCTTTGTATGTGGAGATAGGAAGAGAGAGAAAAAGGGAGCCTACGAGTATAACCAATATGTAAGAGAGAAGTATCAGTCTGTGAGGAGTAAGCTCAAAGGTGCCCATTAGCTTTCATGGAGTAATAGTCGTCTCTGGTGAGGATGATGTGATCGAGTAGATCAAAACCTAAAAGCTGGCACGCCTGTTTTAGCCTTCGGGTAAATTCTATGTCTTCCTTTGAGGGCTTAGCCTCCCCTTTGGGATGGTTGTGAAATATTATTATTGAACTGCATCCGTTTTTTATGGCTCCATAGAGAATGTCCTTAGGTTCTGCATACAAAGAGTTCATCCTACCGATGGCTACTATCTCAAAGTCTATCACCTTGTTTGTGGGTGTAAGATAAAGAGCTATTAGATGCTCTCTCCTTTCGTCCAATGGGACCTTTTCTTTTACAAACCTGTAAGCCTCTTGTGGTGATGATATTTTAAATCCTGAGTATGGATCATTTATTCTCTTTGACAATTCTATAACCGCCTTTAGCTGACAAGCTTTGGCAAAACCTAAACCTTTTATTTCCTTTGTCAGCTGTTCTACGCTCATAGAGTTTATCTTGTTCCATCCAACCCCAACTACCCTTTTAGCCAAACTCATCACATCCTCCCCCTTGCTACCAGACCCTAAGATTATCGCAACAAGCTCCTCTTCCGACAAAACTTCTGCCCCAAGCCTGCTTAGCTTCTCCCTTGGTCTTAGGTCCTTTGGTAGTTTCTTTATAGATTTTTCTTCATACATCACGAGCCAAGCATAAAGTCAAGGATGGAAGCTTCTATCTGCACTTCCCATTCTTGAAAAGCTTGCTCTTTGTTTTCTACCTGCACATATCCGTCCCTTTCCAGATATAGAATAATCTTTGCTAAATTGGCAAGACCGCAAAGCCTTGCAGATTGCAAGTTTGTTATTTTTATCTTGGGAAAAGGCGTCTCCGCTTCCTTGTAGATTCTCAAAAGCTCATCCTTAAGGTGGTAGTAGAGGTTCTCAAGGTCGCACATTAAAGACCTCCTTTATAACATTTTGATCTCTAAAAGGATGCTTCACACCCTTTATTTCTTGATAATCCTCATGACCTTTTCCTGCAATAAGGACCACATCCCCTTCCTTTGCATTCTGCAATGCAAGCTTTATTGCTTCCCTTCTATCCTTTTGAACAATGACCTTATCCAAATTCTTTATTCCTTTTAGTATATCATCTATTATGTCTTCTGGTTCTTCCCATCGTGGATTGTCAGAAGTGATAACCACCATATCTGCCCACCTCTCCGCCACCGAGCCCATC
This sequence comes from Thermocrinis sp., assembly GCF_036781485.1. Classification (NCBI taxonomy): domain Bacteria; kingdom Pseudomonadati; phylum Aquificota; class Aquificia; order Aquificales; family Aquificaceae; genus Thermocrinis; species Thermocrinis sp. The sequence continues at coordinate 49,536 of NZ_DAIQAX010000007.1, read as the reverse complement.
AAAGGTCTTTTAGTCTTGTCCCTGTTTCCACCTGCACCAAACACCACCCACAGCTTACCCTTGGTGAGCTTTCTGGCTGTGATGAGTACTTTTTCTAAAGCGTCTGGCGTGTGGGCATAATCCACGATTGCCAATTTTCCGTCTTTGGAAAAAGTTTCAAACCTGCCGGGCACCAAAACATTTCTAACACCCTCCTGTATAGCATCCCTTTCCAAACCAAAGAGGAAGCCTACAAGAATACTGGCACTTAAGTTGTAAGCTTGAAAGTCTCCCCTCAAATTTGAAAAAAACTCAAAAGTCTTTCCCTGCCACTCCAATTTTAGCCTGCTGCCTTCCAAAGAAGTTTCAAAATCTAAAATCTTCAGATCTCCCATTTTTCCGTAAGTCAAAGCTTTTCCCTGCAGTTCTTCAAGGACCCTTTGACCGTAAGGATCATCCGCATTGGTTATGGCATAATCCCACTCGTATTCTTTAAAAAGCCTAAGCTTAGCTCTAAAGTAGTTTTCCATAGTGCCGTGGTAGTCAAGATGGTCCTGAGACAGGTTAGTAAAGAGAGTGATAAAAAACTTTGTGCTCCATATTCTTTTTTGATCCAATGCGTGGGAAGATATTTCCGAAACTACAGCCTTCGCCCCGTCATTTAGCATCTGCCTGAGGGTTTGGTGCCACTTTACAGGGTCTGGCGTAGTTCTTCCTTCGTATTCATACACCTTTTTTCCAAACCTGTAATATATTGTACCCATCAAACCTGTGGGTATTCCCCCTTTGTTTAGTACAGACTCTATCAAATGGGTTGTGGTACTCTTTCCGTTGGTGCCTGTAACACCTATGACCTTAAGGTTTTGAGAAGGCTTTCTAAAAAATTCGTTTGCAAGCTCTCCCAAAACCTTGCGTGTGTCCTCTACTTTGACTATTCTTGGATCCTGAATGCCTACGTCCTTCTCTACATAAACCAAAGAGGCTCCCTTTTCTAAAGCTTCCTTTACAAACTGATGACCATCTACGGATGTGCCCTCAATGGCAACAAAAATCCATCCTTCCTGAACTTCTTTTGAATTTTGAGTAATTCCTTTACTTGGAAAAGGGCTCACCGGAAAAATATTTTAAATCAATTTAACATAGCAATTATCTGATGCTTTAGGATATGGGCTGGTTTGTAGTTTGGTGCTATTCTGATAGCGTTTTCTAGCTCCCACAGCGCTTCTTTGAACATACCCTTTGCCAAATACACACGGGCAAGGTTCATATGAGGATAATGCCTTGGTTCGTAGTTTTTCGCAACTATTGCTTTCTTCAACCAAGGAATAGCGTCGTCATACCTTCCAAGAGCTATAAGATAAGAGCCAATATCGTTGTATGGGTTTCCAAAATCCGGGTCTAGTTCAATAGCTTTCAAACACAGTTCTATAGCTTTTTCGTAGTCTCCCTTCATACTATAGGCCCAACCCATAAAGGTGTAGGTAATGGCAGTAGGGTAGATTTCAGCTGATTTTTTGTAAAGCTCTATAGCTTTATCCAACTCTCCAATCATATGATACCGGTAAGCCTTTTGAAAAAGCTCCTCTCCAAACTTTCTCACGTCCTTCATGTTAGACCTCCATATATTAATATAGTATGCTAATAAAATTTGACAATACCTAACTAATTATATTTAAACCTTATTTATTATTTTTTACATACCAGCCGGTTAAGCCTCTCTGCCATGGTTTCTGATATTGCGCAACACAATGCAAAAAAAGCCTCTAACACACGCCTAAGGTTAAACTAAAAGGGTTACCCCCTTTGCTATATGCCTTAACTTTTTAAATAATGAAAGAGCTTATTCTTGTCCTGACAGGGGCGGGCATATCGGCAGAAAGTGGGATCCCTACCTTTAGAGGGGAAGGAGGACTTTGGAAGCAGTTTAAGCCAGAAGAGCTTGCCACACCGCAGGCTTTTTTCGAAAATCCTAAGCTTGTTTGGGAGTGGTATGATTGGAGAAGGCAGATAATAAGCAAAGCAGAGCCTAATGAAGCTCATCTACTTTTGGCTAAGTTGGAAAGAAGATTGGAGAATTTCTTCATAATCACTCAAAACGTGGATGGACTACACCAAAAGGCGGGGTCCAAAAAGGTCATAGAACTTCACGGAAATATCTGGAGGGTCAAGTGCACAAATTGTAAAGAAGAGTATGAGCTTTATGAAGCACCACTTAAAGAAATTCCACCAAAATGTAAGTACTGCGGTGGATTGCTAAGACCTGCAGTCGTTTGGTTTGGAGAAGGTCTTCCAGAGGATGCTCTAACTAAAAGCTTTATACTTTCTCAAAATTGTAGCGTTTTTTTAGTAATAGGAACCTCCGGTGTGGTCTATCCAGCGGGATACTTGCCTTTTATAGCAAAACAACATGGAGCAAAGGTTGTGGAAATAAATCCAAACAACACGCCTATATCGGAAATAGCGGACGTAGTAATAAGAGAAAAAGCAAGCAAAGGACTTGAGAAATTTTTAAAAGAGATATTAAATTTTTAAGGTAAAAATGAGCAGAAAGGACCAGATATTAAACCTTATAGCCAATGGCTACAATACGGTAAAATCGCTGGCAGAATATTTTAACGTTTCTTTGATGACCATATACAGAGATGTTAGGGAATTAGAGAGGGAGGGAAAGATAATCAGAAAACATGGAGAGCTGCTTTTAAAATCTGAGGAAGAACAATTCCAAGAAACTGGAGTATGCGCTTATTGTGGGAAGACCTTGGATAGACGTTTAGAATTTGTGTATAGACTTAAAAGTAAAGCTACTTTTGCTTGTTGTGCCCACTGTGGGCTGTTGCTCTATAATGATGTTCAGGATAAAGAGATTCAATCTTGTATGACACGGGATTTTATATCAGGAAACCCTATAAATTGCTTTTCTGCTTGGTATGTGGTAGGATCCTCTGCCAAGCCTTGTTGCATTCCTTCCGTTATAGCTTTTGGCAATAAGGAAGATGCAGAGAGGTTTGCCAGAGGGTTTGGCGGGAAGGTTTTTGACTTTGAAACAGCCCTCCATGCTGTAGAGGAGCTTATGAAAAGAGGGCACCAAGTAGTTTGGGAGAAGATGTTATAGTGTATATAAGGAGGCAGACCATGGCATCCATAGTCAGCATAACTGTAGATGGAAAACAGATTAAAGCCGAAAAGGGCAAACCGCTTCTTCAAGCTTTGCTGGATGCAGGTATTCAAGTTCCCTACTTTTGCTATCATCCAAGGCTAAGGATAATAGGTGCCTGTAGGATGTGCATAGTTTATAACGAGAAGACTGGAAGGCTCATTACTTCTTGTAATACGCCCGTGGAAGAGGATATGGTAATATCCACCAAGCATCCTTTGGTAGTTCAAAATCAGAAGTATCTACTGCAAGCCTTTATGACAAGACATCCCTTAGACTGTCCAATATGCGACAAGGCTGGAGAGTGTGATCTTCAGAACTACGGAGCTCTGTTTGGACCACAAAAACAGATAGTGCCCGTCTCTGCCCTTGAAAAAGAAAGGCATCAACTGGACTGGGAGAGCGACTTTCTGGAGTATTACTCAAACCGTTGCGTAGTTTGCTACAGATGCACCAGAGCGTGTGATGAGGTAGTATCCGCAAAAGCTCTGTATGTGGAAGAGAGAGGCTTTCAGGCAAACATAGCGCCAGCAGTAAGACCTATGGACACATCCACCTGTGAGATGTGCGGGCTGTGTGTCTATGTTTGTCCCGTAGGTGCTATCATCTCAAAACCTTTTAAGTATTGGACAAGAAGCTGGCTACTTAGAAAGGGTCTGACGGCATGCAATCTTTGTTCGGTTGGCTGTCAGATCCAAGTGGAGTATGGTGTGGGAGATTGGAGGTCAGCAGAAAAGGTTTATAGAACAAAACCAACAGATAGCTTAGACATATGCGCAAAGGCTTTCTTTGGATATGACGCACTCAACCAAAGCCGTCTGAAAAGCCCAGAACTCTTTGGAAAGGAAGAGTCTTATGGAAACATGTCCCAGCTTATAAGCACCTATCTTAGAACAAATCAAGGAAAAACCGCAATAATTCTGTCTTCTTACCTAAGCAACGAGAGCCTGTTGGCTATCAAAGAGATAGCCCAAAGGTGCGGTGCGATTATAACATCAACCTTAAGCGCAAATCTCTACCCTTTCTTGGAATCTTACGGAACTTACGAACCCTTTGAGTGGAAAAAGATAAAAGAATACGATCAATTCCTTTTGATAGGAGAGGACCTAACATCTACAGCCACCGTGCTGTCTTATTACATAAAGGGCAAAGTTTATAAGATAGGCAGGGTAGAAAGGGACGCGAAGTTAGGACCTGTAGAGATCAGCTTGGATGATCTGAGCTCTTTGGAAGGTGAAGGTTTAGTGGTGGTAAATCTGGAAGGGTTGGTGGGTGATGAGGCAAGGCTTTGGGGTGAGAGAATAAGAAAGTTTAAAGAAGAAAAGGGCTGGGATGTGATGTTGGTGTGTAAGGAGGCAAATTTCTTAGGTGTTCTAAAGACTTTTTCCTCTGAAGAGATCTCTCCCATAGATGTGGTGGTTGAAGAGATTGAAAGGGGAAACATAGCAGATCTTTTGATCTTTGGAGAAGACGTTTTAGACCTTTATCCTCTGGACAGGATATTAAGTCTCAAAGACAAGGTAGAGCACTTTATAGTCTTTTCTCCTTTCTTTGATGGGCTTGCCTCTTACGCATCTATTAGAGTTCCTATGTTTCTTATGGGTGAAGAAGATGGCACATATCTTAGCCTTATGGGAGAGGTAAAGACTAAAAAGTTCTTGCCTTGGGGTGGAAGTTTAAGCCAATTTTTGATGAACCTTTCAGAGCTTTTGCCAAAAGAAAAGGTAGGTATAAAGAAATTGGAAGGAATGACTTCCCTTGAGAACTCCCTCTTTAAGGTCCATCTTTACAAAGGTAGTTGGATAAACACAAGAAGCGAAAACTTGAATAAGCTCTATACTAAAAATTCCGTAGAGGTGGCGACAAATGTTTAGAACTTTTAAATTTTTAGCACTGTTTTTGGCTTTGGCTTTTGCCTTTTCTCCTGAGATGAAACTCAAATAACCCACTACCATCCAGACCACTGGTATGGCGCAAAAACATATAAACAGCTGGGTGCAAAGATAATAGCCCATAACAGGCTTTTAGAAGAGTATAATTGATCAAAGCAAAGGTTCAAAGGTTTATTTGATGATGTAGAACTTGTGCCACCAGACATAGTGGTAAAGGAATCCTTAGAGTTAAAAGTAGGGGGTG
>NZ_DAIQAX010000007.1:27270-44167 GCF_036781485.1 Thermocrinis sp. | reverse complement strand
GCGGTTGGCTCAGAGCTTTGGAGGTAATAAAGGGCTTTGATGCGGAGGTCCTACTGGCAGGTCACAATGAGCCACTTAAGAAGGATAGTGTGGAGGATACTTGCAGGTATCTAAGCTACTTAAGGGAAAACATAAAGAAGATGAAAGAAGAAGGAAAGTCTTTGGATGATATAAAGCAAGCTCTTCAGAACAATCCTTTTTCTAACTACGTCATGTACAGAGAGTTTCACAACGCTAACATTTTTGCAGTTTACAACCAGCTGGATTTAGAGGAATAAAATTAGTTTTCACACGTTAAACCTAAAGTAGATTATGTCTCCGTCTTGGACTACATAGTCTTTGCCCTCCAGCCTCACCAAGCCCAGCTCCTTGGCCTTTGCCAAAGAGGGAACTTTTTTATACTCTTCGTAGTTTATGACCTCCGCCGCTATAAAACCCCTTTCTATGTCCGAGTGGATCTTTCCAGCTGCTTGAGGTGCCTTTGTGCCTTTTTTTATTGTCCAAGCCCTTGTTTCCTTTTCCCCAGCTGTAAAGAACGTTATCAAACCAAGCAGTTTGTATCCTTCTCTTATAAGCTTGTTTAGCCCCGGCTCTTCAAGGCCGTAAGCCTTTAAAAGCTCAAGCTTTTCTTCCCTCTCTAACCCAATGAGCTCTGCCTCTATCTTAGCGCACATAACCACCACAGGGGCAGACTCTTTTTGGGCGTAAGCCTTCACTTGTTCAGACCAGCTGTTTCCTTCCGGAAGGTCCTTTTCCCCTACATTTGCAACATACATAGTGGGTTTTAAAGAAAGCAAAAAGAGTGTCTTTTTTGCGTACTCTACTGTTTCCTCTCCAAGGTCCTTAAGATGTCTTCTTAAAGGTTCCATACTGTCAAGAATAGCTTTAATCTTTTCTAAATGTTCAAGCTCCTCTTTAACGTTCTTGTCTCCAAGCCTTGCCATTTTTTGCACCTTTTCTAACCTTCTTTCTACTACCTCCAAGTCCTTTGCTATGAGCTCCAGGTCTATAATCTGAGCGTCCCTTATGGGATTCACTTCCCCTTCCACATGTACCACCTCTGGATCTTCAAAACATCTTAGAACCTGAACTATGGCGTCCACTTCCCTTATGTGTGATAAAAACTGGTTTCCCAAGCCTTCTCCTTTACTGGCGTTTCTTACCAAACCTGCAATGTCCCAAAATTCTATGAAGGTGGGCGTGATCTTTCTTGACTTTTCTTTCTGAGCTATGTGGTATAGTCTTTCGTCTGGGACTTCCACCACACCCACGTTAGGTTCTATGGTGCAAAAAGGATAGTTGGCAGATTGGGCCTTTGCAGACTGCAAGAGGGCATTAAAGAGCGTTGATTTCCCCACGTTGGGAAGTCCAACTATACCACAGCTAAATCCCATGAGAGTTTATCTATTTTACCAAAAGTCTCTTCAAAACTTCCTCTTCTTGAGGATAAGGAATGCCAAGACTTTTCATCTTCTTTACGCACTCCAAAGCGGATGGAGTATCCCCTTTTCTTTCAAAAAGGTAAACCAAAAGCTCAAAGGAGTATATCTGTGGGATCTGATCGTTGTTTCTCTTTTTCAACTCTTCCACATACTCTGGAAAGAGTTCCACGTCCCTTTTGGCTATTTGCTCCATCTTTTCAAAGTCCTTCCGTTTTTGGTAAAGGAGCAAAAGGTCGTTTAGGATAAGATGTTCTTCGTAAGCGGTGCCTTCTTGATTCAGTGCCTGAAGATATAACCACTCTGCAGTTTCAAAATCCCTCTCTAAAAGCGCAGTTTGAGCTAAGCTACCCAAGAAAGTTCTTTTCGTATAAGCAGTCTGCACCTCTCCACTGTCAAAGTCCCTTGCCCTGTATGGAAAATTTAGACTTTTTATCGTCTTGAGAGAAAAGTAATACTTAACCTTTTTTTGCCACTTTGGTTCCAAAGACTCATACCAATCCCACAGGTTCAAAGCCTTCAAAATTCCACCCCTTTCTCTGAAAAAATGAAAAAACTTCATCTATTCTTAAGATATACCTTTACTCCGCCTATTATGTTAAAAAACAGCACGCTTGCGGTTAAAAAGTGGAAAAAGATGGGAATAAACAAAAGGTCCTTTGAAAGAAAGCCTAAGGGAAGGGAAAGGCATAGAGCTAAAAAGCTGTAAAAGGTTATCCCTTGCCTAAGGGGTGGAAGTATTTCAAACATCAAAGGCGCACTCTTTATACCAAAACCGCTCAGATGAAACCACACCAAGAAAGGAATGATCCTTTGCATCATACCAACTATTATTGCACTAAAGAACAAGCCAAAGGCAAGTAAAAAGGGGATGAACTTGCCTATCAGAAAAAGATAGCACGCCGACAACAAAAGGATCATACCCAAGAGCCAGAATTTTGGCGTATATTCCAAAACTTTTCTCTTGCTCTTTAGAAGTAAATAGATGGTCGTAAAAGCATAGGCTGTATAAAGAATACAGATAGGTAGCTTATACACACTCTCCTCCCCAAGCTGGAACACGAGTAAGGATAAGAGCAAAAGGAGATGAAAATACCAAGCTAAGTATTTTGGATAGGGCGGAGTTGTGTAGAAAGTCTCTATTACCTGAAAGGAAACACTGACTATCAAACCACCTACCCAGCCCCAAAGCACAAAGGAGTAGTGAAATTTAAAAAAGGCAGGTTCTCCAAAAAGGAGAAATAAGTATCCAAAAAGAGTGCCTGCAAGAAGAAAACTCAGGCTGAACTTAAAACCTCTAACCGCTGGTAGAAAGCTTTTCTTTGGTAAAAGATGATACATCATTAGGGAAGAGGTCAATAGAATACTTATAAGCAGTGCTGTAGCTCCGAAGTGTAAGATGCTTCTGTCTTTTTTTAAAAAACCAACTAAGAACAGAAGAACAGAAGGAAGTAAAAGCAAGTAGGAAAGCAGGGCTTTTTTTAACGGATCCTTTATAACCGCTCCAGCAACCACAGGGAGCATTTGAAATAGTGCGCCGAACATCGTAATCAGAGCAAAGCCAAGAAGGTAAGTATGGACCAAAAGAGGGAGGTTAAGCTCCTTTCTGAAAAGGAGGTAAAGCTCAAGGAAGGATGAGATTAGCCAGAAGATACAAGCAGTTAAGAAATGAAGGGCAACGATTAAAAAAGGTGGTGCCTGATGGACGGACAAACCTCTCATACGCTTTCCATCTTCTGGATCATCTCTGAGACATCCAGATGCTGATCACACATAGGATAGAGTATTTGCTCTTCCTTTAGATTGTGCTGTTGGATCAGGATCATAAAAGTGTCTCCTATGGATAGAAACTCCTCTCTATTTCTGTTTTTTAAAGCTCTTTCCATCCTTTCAATAAGCTCCCTTGCCTGGGCGTGTTCCATGCGCATCACCTGTGTTGGACCCATCACTATGCCCGTTCTACCCTCAAACTCTGGAAAGAGCACCGCCTCTTCCCTCTCAAAGTGCTTTAGTGTTTCATTTTTGAACTCCTCAAAGGCTCTCTCCCCTTCTTCCCACTTTCCTTCCCTTATTAGCTTTTCTACTTCTGCATAAAGGCCATCACACTCCCTATGCTCTTCCGTTAGGTATTCGGTTATGCTCAACATAGCAAACCTCCTAAAAAGTGATTACTTACTTATAATTTATCACCTTTTTTTATCCTGTTTATGATTTTGCTTACCTCTTTGAAGTTTTTAATGCCATAAAGCTGGACCACTACACGCCTTTGAATAGCTGGATCAAGCTCCAAAAAAGCCTTTCTTCCTTCCTTTCTCACTTTTTCAATAGCCCCAGCGGTTAGCTCGTTTAAAAGCCTATTTTCTTCCTTTAGAACTTCTCTCATCCTAAGTAGTGTTTCTTCTAAGTTTTTGTTTATCTTTTTAAGCTCCGGTATAACTCTGTGTCTTATGAGATTTCTCGTATAAGATAGGTCGTAGTTTGTGCTGTCTTCAACCCATTGAATGCCTTCCTTTTTTGCAAAATCCTTTATATCTTCTCTTGTAGCAAGGTAGAGCGGTCTTACTATGTAGCCTTCCTTTGGTTCAAAGCCCAAGAGACCCTCAAGTCCCGTGCCCCTTGTTAGCCAGAGAAGTATAGTTTCTACCAGATCCCCCAGATGGTGAGCGGTAGCTACAAAATCAAAGTTTTCTTCTCTTCTGACCTCTTCAAACACTCTATATCTTTCTTCTCTTGCGCAAGCTTCAATGTTTTCTCCTTTTTCCTTAGCTATCTTTGGAACATCCACTCGTTTTATAAAAATCTCAAGGGAGAGCTTTTGAGCAAAGCTTTTAGCAAACTCTTCATCCCTGTATGATTCTTCCCCTCTTATCATATGATTTACGTGCAAAAGAGCTATTTTTTTGAGTTTAAAAAATTCTCTTAGCTTGAGCATAGCCACAGCCAAGCAGGAAGAGTCTATACCTCCAGAAAAACCTATAAGGATTGAGCTCTCTGGCGGGATAAGATTTTCTCTCCTTTGGAGTGTGATTACCTTTCTCAGGAGTTTAGAATAGCTGGTATTCATCATACAAAAGGATAACTCCTCAGTCTCGCTCTATGGAATTTCCCTCTGATTGAGATATATACTTCCTTTCCCTCCAACCTGTGCTCTATATCCACAAAGCACAGAGCTATTCCTTTTTTGCTTGTGGGAGAAAAGGTTCCACTGGAGACCACCCCTATAGCCTTGCCATTGTAGTATATTTCATACCCCTCCCTTGGCACTCCTTTTTCCAACATTTCCAAACCAAAGAGCTTTCTTTTTACTTCTTTTTCAAACATAGCCTTCTTTCCTATAAATTCTTTATCTTTACTTACAAACCGGTCTAAGTTTGCAGAAAGTGGAGATATATCCTCGGATATTTCATGTCCGTAGAGGGGAAAGCCCGCTTCTATTCTTAGCACATCTCTTGCACCAAGACCACAAGGCATTACATCTTTGATAAGCTCTAAAAATATCTCTTTGCCAACCTCCGTAGGAGCGTATATCTCAAATCCATCCTCTCCAGTGTATCCTGTGCGAGACACTATTAAATCTTTGTCCCTGAGAAAGTTATATCTTTTCATGTCCTTAACTTCAAAGAACTTGCTTATCTTTGCCTCTGCTTCTTTACCCTGAAGGGCTATTTGAACACTTTGGAAGGTCCAATCTTCCACTGGTATGTCCCAAGACAAAAACCAGTCTATTACCTTTTGCCTGTTGGCAGAATTAACGCACAGAAAGTACTCATCTTCTTCAATCATGTATATAGTTACATCATCTTTTATCCCCCCCTTTTCGTTTGTAAGCAAGTTATACTGAACCTTTCCACTGCGGAGCTTTTCCAAGGAATTTGTTGTCAGAAAATCCAGCTTTTGCTTAACACCTGTGCCCCTAACCCATATTCTTCCCATATGGGAAACGTCAAAAACGCCTACAAAGTTTCTTACCGCTAAGGTTTCTTCAACTATAGAAGAGTAGTATAAGGGCATAGAATAGCTCGCAAACTCCGTAAATTTAGCGTTAATGCTCTTGTGTATGCCATAGAACGGTGTTGTGTGCACTGAGTTATTAATTATAAAACCCTTTCTAAGTTCTTGATTCAACCTTGTATATTAGCCAAAAACTATACCTAAGGATAGGATTACAAAGGATAAATTTATGAGCTCCTGGACTTTTTCTGGGGATAAAGAGGTTACCAGCACCTTTCTTATGACGGCTGCAAGAGCCACTCCTACAAAAACCTTTAAACTGAGAGGTGAACCTTTTATATGTTTAATCTCTTTACTTAAAAGTTCCGATATTGCATAGAGAATTAAGCCAGATCTCATAGATTATCCAAAACTATAAGAAAAATAATTATTCTATTAATTTCTGGCAAGTGCCCCAATTACAAAATTCATTGATGCCTGCACATAGTGTGGGGGAAGCCCTATCTTTACGTGGGTCTCCCCTATCCTGTAAAGCTTCTTAGGCGTAATAGGTATTTCTTAACAATTTCTTAACAACAAATTGTCAAAATATAACCAAATGGTGGAGAAGATGGAAAAAGTTCGCATCGAAAAACTACTAAAAGATATAGAGAGAAATAAGCAGCTCTATGAAAGGACGTTAAGGAAGACCGAGCGTAAGAGAAAAAGGGAGAGAGACACTTTCCTAACAGAAAAAGACAGAACCATACTCATAGAATCCTTTGCTATAGGTGGTATCCTTGAAAATTTAATCATACGTGCTTTAAACAGAATATTTTGAAAAAAAGAAACCTTTTACAGAAAGCTTGAAAGTGTATTTACCACCCTTTTGAAGTCCCCTTCAATCTTAACCCTACCCTTCAAAAGATAGTTAACGATTCTCTGAGGTTTTTCAAGCACGTGGAAAAAGTCCCTGTAGTTGATGAATATTTTATCTTTCACGTTATCAGTAGGTGAACTCTCTTTTATGCTCCCTTCTCCCACAATAAAGGACATCTTTTCCCCTGTTTCTGGAATGTGGATAACAACCAGAACTGCGGGTACTATGTTATTTAACACATCTTTATGAACCTCCTCTAAGTCGTGAGCTAACTTTCTAAGCCTTATCTTTATTTCCTCAGAATTGGCTCTCAACTTCAATTATACTCTCTCCCTTTGATAGATCCTGAACTAACTTTCTGAGTGCCTCCTGAGCAAGCTCCTCTGAAGCGTATATACCAAGCACAGCAGGCAGTAAGGGTTGGGAGAGGTGAGCTACAAGGTTGTATACCCTCTCCCTTTTACCCTCAATCTCTATTCTAGATTCTTCTATGGACAAAGCTATGGTGTGATAAGCGTTGATGTATCTGCCACTTCTGGTTCTTATAAGAATTATCATTCCTTACTCTGTTCCTTCTCTTCTTCTTTTTTCTCTTCCTTTAGCGCACTTTTTGCACCTTCTACAGCACCTATTGCAGCACCTTTAACCACAGCAAAGGCTTTTTCCGCTATTTCCATAGCCACTTTGCCCACTTCAGAGGCCGTTTCTACTATCTTCTTTGCCACTTCCTGCGGAAGCTCAGTGATGGACTTTTCTGCTTGAGGAGAAAGCTTTTTCTTGAGCTCCTCCAGCTCTTGCTTAATTCTCTCCAATTCCTGGCGCAGGTCCTTTTCTTCCATGGCTTGTACCTCCTTTTTAAGGTTTTTTTAGCGCATACATGCCTAAAACCACGGTGGAGCCGTTGTTTATAAGAGTAGAAATACTTGGACCAAAAAGACCCGCAACAGAACCAACCAGCCCCACCGTATTTAAAGCAGAGTTTATAGTGTATATCTTTGAAAGTTTTCTGATGGTCTTTTGGGACACTTCCACCGCATCCAGCAGGTGCCAAAGACTGTCTCCTATAACTATATCCGCAAGCTCTATGGCTATGTCTGTCCCACTTCTCAAAGATATGCCCACGTGTGCTGCGGTTATAGCTGGAGAATCGTTGACTCCATCCCCCACAAAGGCCACAGTTCTTCCCTCCTTTTTCAGACTTTCTACTATTTTTGCCTTTTCCTCTGGAAATGCTCTTCCGTAATACTCGCCGATGTTCAACCTTTTGGCTATGTAGCTTGCCACTCCCTCGTTGTCTCCAGTGCAGAGTATAACCTTTTTACCCATCTCCGTGAGAGCGCTTATTACATCCTTAGCCTCTTCTCTGAGTGGGTCTGCAAAGGTAATTAGCCCTATTATCCTTTTGTTTCTAACCAGATAAAGCACGCTCTTTCCTTCCGAATGGAATTTATCTACCATATGTTTTACTTCTTCACCTATTTTTATTTTCTTTTTTTGCATAAACTTTGTGCTTCCGAGAAGGAACTTATCACCGTTAAGATAACCTTCAATCCCCAATCCTATGTGATAGGATGAATCTCTTCTTGGCAGAGGCTCAATATTTCTGTCTTTTGCCAACTTTACTATAGCCCTCGCTACAGGGTGCGTAATCCTCTGCTCCAAAGAAGCGGCATAAAGAAGAACTTCTTCTTCCGGCACGTCAAAGCCCAAAATGTCTATTATTTCAGGATGCCCCACCGTTAGCGTGCCTGTTTTATCCATCACAAAGGTGTCCGCCTTTGCCAAAAGCTCCAACTTACTTCCACTTTTTACGATTATACCCTTACTGGCTAAGTAGGAAATACTGCTCAAAACTGCTACCGGAGTGGCTAAATGAATACCTGTATGGTAGTCTATTATCAGCGTGGATGCGATCCTGTTTAGGTCTTGAGTAAGGGCGTAAGAACCCACCCCTAAACCCACCGTTGGAAGAACAAACCTGTTGGCCGCAACTTCAGCCTTTTTCTGTAAGCTAAGGGGCTCTTTTATGTTCTTCTCTATAAGTTTCACGATACTAGCGATTACGGTCTCTTCTCCCACTGCAGAGACCTGTATGTATAGCTTGCCCTCTTCCACAAAGGTGCCTGCATAAACCTTATCCTTAGAGCTCTTTAGCACAGGGTTAGATTCACCCGTCAAAGATGCCTGATTTACCAAAGCCTCTCCCTCAAGGACAACTCCATCCGCCGTTATTTTCTCTCCCGCATAGACAACTATAACGTCTCCCACCTTCAGTTCTTTTGCATCAACCTTTTTTATCTTTTCACCTTCAACCAACCAAGCTTTGTCTTTTTTGTAGCTAACTAAGGATTCTATACTTTCGTAAGCCTTTTTTTCTATCTTTTCTTCTATATAGTCCCCCAGGGAGAGTAGCCATGACATAAGATGTGCTGAAAAGGGGTTGCCAGAAAGAGTGGTTAAAACTATGGCGGAGGAATCAAGCACATGGACGTCTAATCTCTTTTCAAACAGAGACCTTAGCCCTTTTTTAAAAACTGGCAAAGAACACATCAACGTAATCGCGCTTAGCAAAGCTCTCGGTAGTGGAGTTAAATACAAAAGCATAGCAAGGGAGTTGACCTTAAACCAACTGGCGGTGCTCTTTCTTGTAGGTTGCACTAATTTCTTTTCTCTCTCTAAATCTTCTAAAAAAATTTCGGGGGTAGAAGTATGTAAGTAGCTTAAAAAGCCTATGAGGTCAAACTGGTCAGGGTCATAATCTATTACCAGATTACCAGATTCTTTGACGTATTTTGCATACCTCACTCCGCCGAACCTTCCAAAGAAAGCCTGCAGGCTTTCCTGGGGGTGATGAAGCAGTCTAAAAAGGTCAGAGTTTATCTTTAGCCTTCCTGGTCTTAGTCTCTTTATTTTGTATGGTATGGGCATTTATCCTACTTCCTTTTTCTCTTGCAACTTATTTTCCAAGGACTTTATTAAAGCCTCAAGCTCTCTTTGGGTTTCTTGCATTCTCCTGCTTTCCTGCGTTCTGTGCAGAAGATAGGCACCCAAAAGGCCAATCCCAAAGCCAAGGGCAAAACTGAATGGTCCTGAACACACAACCCTGCTTAAAAGACTTCCTACGTTCATATCACTTCCTCCTGTTAAAGGTTTTCTTTTATACGCTGGAGTATTTCTTGCTGCTTTTGTAATATCTCTAACTTTTTCTCTATCTCTAACTTATATTTATGTTTAGCTTCTGCCACCACGTCTTCCCAAAACTCTTTACCCTCCTCAATGTTTCCAGATAGCCATTCTTGAAAAGCTATTACTTCCTTAGTGGCAGAGACTAAGAGAGGTCTGGAATCCCTAAGGAGCTTACCCAAGACCACAATACCCGCCAAAGCACCCACACCATACAAAAGCATGTTGGTTGATAGACATCCTCCAATGGTGGAAGGAAGATTAAAGTTTAGCATCCTGTTACCTCCAAAAGGTAGTTTTTAGAGTAGGTATTATAAACATACTACACAAAGCAAAACTTAGCAAACCCACGCTGAATCCAAAGGTAAAAACAGAAAAGGCTAACTTGGTGGCTGGATGTTTTAGGAAAGGATTTATGTAAAAAAACAGGTCCTCCTTGGTTAAAGAACTTTCCCTTTTTGGGGAGAGATGGCTAAGCAAGTAGTCTGCGGGTGAGCCTTTCCTGAATACCACTCTCAAGGTCTTAGTGCGTTCCTTTTCCTCCACAGCCTCCACGCCCTCCAGTCCTTTTAAGATCTTAGAAAAAAGAATTTTTTCCTCTAAACTATCAAAGTATAGACTTACCTTATTTTGGTAGCGCACCACATCCTTTATCATGTTCCCAAGAGCATAAATAATTTATTTTAAGAAATTGTTAAGAAAGAGGTGGCCCTGCTCTAGAAATACCAAGCTCTCCAACTTAGCTTAAGATCCAGTTAAAGCGCCTTGCGGGTAAGTTAGTTCCTTTAGATGCTGGGGGACGAGTTAGAGCTTTTGGAAAAGCCTTAGAGAAAAGTTTATGCTATAATTTAATTATTATGCCCAAACTGTCTCCAAGAGATATAAAGAGGAAGATCCAAGGTATTAAGAACACCAGAAGAATAACCAACGCTATGAAGGTTGTCTCCGCCGCCAAGCTTAGAAAAGCTCAAGAGGCTATCTACGCCTCAAGGCCATACTCTGAGAGGTTGTATGAAGTGCTTTCTAACCTTGCGTCCCGTGTAGATATGAATACTCATCCTCTCTTGGAGGTTAGAGAGGAGCAAAGGGTGGATATAATACTCGTTACTGCAGATAGAGGATTGGCAGGTGCTTTTAATTCCAACGCTATAAAAAAGGCGGAGGAGCTCATTCAAGAAAAAATCAGCAAAAACATAGATGTTAGCTTAATACTGGTAGGTCGTAAAGGCGCTCAATATTTCTCAAAAAGAAACTACAAAGTGTTAAAGGCTTACGAGGAGGTGTTCAGAAAGGAAATAAACTTTGAAGTGGTAAAAGAGGTTGGAGCACTCGTAAGAGATAGATATCAACGTAAAGAGACGGATAGAATCTATTTAATAAACAATGAAATGCTTACCAGAGTTAATTATAAACCAATTGTTAGGCAGTTTTTACCTTTTGAAAGGCCTGAGCAAAAAGATCAAAACTATAGTATTTACGAGTTTGAGGTAGAAGCAGAAACGTTCATAAACAGACTTATTGATCTGTATTTGAATTACCAACTTTACAGGGCAATGCTTGAATCTAATGCTGCAGAACACTTTGCCCGTATGGTTGCTATGGACAATGCTACACGCAACGCAGATGATCTTGTAAAAACTTGGACGCTTATATTCAACAAGGCAAGGCAGGAATCCATCACTTATGAGCTTGTGGATATAGTAAACGCTGTGGAAGCTATGAAGTGAAATGTTTGGTTTTTTGAAAAAATCAGAGGAAGAGAAGTTAGCAGAAAAGGGAGACAAGTCTGCTATTCTAAAGCTGATAGAGAAAGGTAAAAAAGATAAAGCAATAAACATACTTGAAAACTTTAAAGAAGATCCAGAACTAAGGCCTATCCTCTTCAAACTATACATGGAGGAAGGTAAGTATTACTATGCCTACCAGTTGGTGGAGTATTACGATAAAAACTTGGCAACCGCCAAAGAAAGGGCACTTTTGTATGAAAAGGTTGGGGAAAAACAAAAGGCTGTTGAAGAGTATCTAAAAGTCGGAGACTTTGAAAGTCTTTATAGGGCAGGGATTTTAATAAAGGAAGGCAAACCAGAGGAGAGCCTCAAGATCTTGGAAAGAGCATTAGCCTTAGCCAATCCGATAGAGAGAGAACAGTTGGAAAATCATATACTAGAACTCAAAGAAAAGCTTGGGTTGGTAGAAGTAAAGAAAGAAAGCCTTCTTGAGAAGTTAAAAAAGAGTCTGAAGAAAACAAGGGAAGTTTTGGAATTTGGAATCCTGTTTGCAGGTAGAAAGGTAGATGAAGAACTTTTAGAGGAGCTAGAAGAGAAGCTCATAAGGGCTGACTTGGGAGTAAAAAAGGCTACAGAACTGATGGAAGAGCTAAGAAAGGAGTCCATCAGAAGAAACATAAAAACGTGGGAGGAGCTTTTACCTGTTCTGAGAGAAAAGCTTTTGGCATACTTAGCAAATTGTAAAGGAGAGCTAAAGGAGGGCAAAGTCTATCTTTTCTTAGGCGTAAATGGCTCTGGAAAGACCACAACCATAGGTAAGTTGGCTTATAGGTTCAAAAAACAGGGTAAGAAGGTTTTACTCTGCGCTGGAGATACCTTTAGGTCCGCTGCCATAGAGCAGTTGCAAGTTTGGGCCCAAAGAAGCGGGGCAGATATAGTTTATAAAGAGGAAGGGGCAGACCCAGCATCGGTGGTGTATCAGGCTTTAGAAAAAGCCAGTAAGGATGCATATGATGTGGTGCTGATAGACACTGCGGGAAGGCTTCATACAAAGGAACCCTTAATAAGAGAGCTCAGAAAAATAAAGCAGGTAATTCAAAAGTTCTATCCAGAAGAGCCTACGGAAACGCTTTTGGTTTTGGATGCAACCATAGGGCAAAACTCCATATTTCAAGCCAAGGTCTTTAAGGAAGCGGTAGAAGTAAGCGGTATCGTTTTAACAAAATTAGATGGCTCTGCCAAAGGTGGTGCTTTAGTGCCCATATGTGCAGAGCTAAAGATCCCGGTCAAACTCTTGGGGGTGGGAGAAGCCTTAGATGATTTGCAAGACTTTGATCCAAAAACCTTTGTGGAGGAGTTAACCTCTTGATGATGGAAGAGCTTTTCAAGGTGCCAGAAGTTCCCTCTGTGGAATTTGAAGTCCCGGCTATGCCCCTCAGGGACCTGGTAATATTCCCTACCATGGTAGTTCCTCTCTTTGTGGGTAGGGACTTTTCCATAAAGTCTGTGGAAAGCGCACTGAAGAGGGATAGGCTGCTATTTCTGGTCTTGCAAAAGAATAAAGACGTTGAGGAACCAGATAAGGATGGGATTTATGAGTTTGGAGTTATAGCACACGTAATAAGAGCCACGCCTTTGGATGAGGGAAAGTTAAAGATCTTAGTCCAGGGTATAAAGAGGGCAAGGCTTAAAGATTACTACAAAAAAGAAGATCACTATTGGGCTTTGGTGGAACCTATAGAGGAAAAGGAGATAAACCTGTCTGAGCTGGGCAAAGAGGACAGAGCTTATGTGTCCTCTGTGAAAGAACTTTTGGACAAAGCAGTTTCTTTGGGAAAGCAGATAATCCCAGATTTGCTGTATGTAATCAGAGAGCTTGAAGATCCGGGCAAGCTGGCAGACTTAGTGGCTTCTATCTCAGATATCAAATCCCAAGATGCTCAAAAGATCTTGGAAACCTTAGACCCAATAGAGAGACTAAAGTTGGTGTATATGCACCTTTCCAACGAGGTAGGCATTTTGGAAGTACAGACTAAGATAAGAAACGTAGCACGAGAAAGGATAGAAAAAGAGCAGAGGGAATACTTTTTAAGACAACAGCTGAAGGCTATTCAGGAAGAGCTTGGCGAATCAGATGAGAAGAAGGAGGAAATAGAAAATTACAGAAAGAAGTTGGCAAGCCTCAAGCTATCTAAGGAAGCCCAAGAGGAAATCCAAAAACAGATAAACAGGCTGGAGAAGCTCCATCCCGAATCTGCGGAAGCTGGAGTTATAAGAACTTGGCTTGACTGGGTTTTGGAGCTCCCTTGGAACAAAAGAACCAAAGACAGGTATAATCTGGACCGGGTAAAAAATATCCTTGATAGAGACCACTACAACTTAGAAAAGGTAAAGGAGAGGATTTTAGAATACTTAGCGGTTAAAAAACTTACAAAGGGTAAAAGCTCTGCGGTGCAGATCCTATGCTTTGTAGGGCCTCCGGGAGTAGGTAAAACATCCCTCGGAAAGTCCATAGCAGAAGCCATAGGTAAAAATTTTGTAAGAATATCCTTGGGTGGCATAAGGGACGAGGCAGAAATAAGAGGACACAGAAGAACTTACGTTGGTGCTATGCCTGGTAGAATCATACAGGCTATAAAGCAGGCTGGAACAAAGAACCCTCTGATCATATTGGATGAGGTGGATAAAATATCCATCTCTTTCCAAGGAGACCCCGCAGCAGCCCTTTTGGAAGTTTTGGATCCAGAACAGAACAAAAACTTTGTGGATCTTTACATAAGCCTTCCCTTTGACCTATCGGAGGTTTTCTTTATTTGCACTGCCAACAGGATAGATACGATCCCAAGACCACTGCTGGACAGGATGGAAGTAATCCAGCTCTCTGGATACTCAGAAGAGGAAAAAGTCTTCATCGCAAAAAATCACCTTCTTCCTAAGCTTCTCCCTATGCATGGATTTAAAAAGGATGAAGTTATATTTAGAGACGATGCTATACTGGAAGTCATAAGAGGATACACCAGGGAGTCGGGTGTTAGAAATCTACAAAGACAAATCGGAGCAATTTTGAGAAAGCTCGCACTAAAAAAACTGAGGGGAGAAAAGCCACCTTTTGAGGTAAAACCGCAGGATGTAAAGGGTTTCCTTGGGGTGGCCAGAAGATTTACTGATAGAGAACAAACACCTATGGTTGGATTGGCTATAGGTTTAGCTTGGACGGAGGTGGGCGGGGAGATCATGCTCATAGAAGCCACAAAGTTTAAGGGAAAGGGCCAGCTGATACTTACCGGCTCTTTGGGAGAGGTCATGAAAGAATCCGCACAGGCTGCCCTATCTTACATAAAGTCAAAGGCAGAGGATTACGGCATAAACCCAGAGGACTTTTCAAACTGGGACATACACATACACGTGCCGGAAGGGGCAGTTCCAAAGGATGGTCCTTCCGCTGGTATAACTATAGCTACTGCCATTCTCTCTCTACTAACCAATACACCGGTAAGATCTGATGTGGCAATGACTGGAGAAATTACCCTGAGGGGAAGAGTTTTACCCGTTGGGGGACTAAAAGAAAAAATACTCGCAGCCAAAAGGGCGGGTATATACGAGGTCATTTTACCTGAGAAAAACAAAGAAGAAGTCCTTGAGGACCTACCTGCCTACGTGCGGGAGAAGATGACCTTTCACTTTGTAAGGGACTTAGACCAGGTATTTGAGTTAGCCCTATCCAAGCAGGAGGTTAAAGACTATGGTCAAGGAAATCATTGAGAGGCTTGAAAGGGTATTTCCAAACAAACTGGAGCTAAACTTCAGCACACCCTTTGAGCTGGTGGTGGCTGTTGTCCTGTCTGCCCAAGAAAGGGACGCAAAGGTCAATGAGGTGACGCAAGAGCTTTTTAAAAGGTTTAAAACTCCCCAAGACTTTGCACAGGCAGATTTAGAAGAGATAGAAAAATACATTAGCAAGGTGTCCTTTTACGGCAACAAGGCAAAGTACATAAAGCAAATAAGCACGATCCTAGTTGAGAAGTATAAAGGAGAGGTTCCAAAAAGCTTAAAGGAACTCTCTGAACTACCAGGTATAGGAAGAAAGTCCGCTAACATGATTTTGTATAACGCCTTTGGCATAAACGAGGGTATAGCAGTTGATAGGCACGTTCTGAGAGTTAGTCAAAGGTTGGGGCTTACCAAACAACAAAAGCCCGAAAAGGCAGAGCAGGAGCTTATGGGCATAGTTCCAAAAGAAGACTGGGGTAAGTTTTCAAACCTTTTAATACTTCTTGGAAGGTATATCTGCACTGCTCAGAAGCCTAAACACTCAGAGTGCCCGCTTTATGACCTTTGTCCCTCTAAAGAGCTATAACCTTTCCTGGATTGAAAAGGTTCTTTGGATCAAAAGTCCTTTTAATTTCCCTGAGTATTTCCATTCCCACAGGCCCAAACTGATTCTCAAGAAACTTGCGCTTTGTTAATCCTACTCCGTGCTCTCCGGTAATGGAGCCGTTATACCTAAGCGTTATTTCAAACACCTCATCCACAGCCCTTTCTGCCCTTTCTTCTTCTTCCCTGTTTTTCTTATCGTATAGTAAATTTACGTGTAGGTTCCCATCCCCGATGTGCCCAAAGATAACCATCAAAAGCCCGTATTTTTCTGAAACCTTTCGGTAGTCTTTTATGGCTTCCGATAAATATATTCTGGGAACTACCACATCCTCGTTTATTTTTCCAGTTTTTAGATTTCCCAAAGCTGGTCCTAAGCTTTTCCTTGCGGTCCAGAGCTTTTCAGCTTTTTCTTCCTCTTCTGCCACTTGAACCTCCAGCCCCATAGATCTGGCAAGTTCTTTCACTTGGTTTATGTCCTCCTTCACACTTTGGGGCGAGCCATCCACTTCTATAAGCAGCAGTGCCTCCGCATCCTTCGGAAGACCAACCGGTTTGAATTCTTCCACGGCCTTTATAGCATAACTGTCCATAAACTCCAAAGCGGATGGAAATATACCAGAAGTCATGATCTTTGTTACCACTTTGCCCACACTTTCAAGCTCTTTAAAGGTTATCAAAGCAGTAGCCCTTGCCTTTGGCTTGGGTATGAGTTTAAGAACTGCAGATGTTATGAGTCCTAAGGTGCCTTCAGAGCCAACCAACAGCTTGGTTAGATCGTATCCCGCCACATCCTTTATAACAGGATTTCCTGTTTTTAAAACGTGCCCCTCTTTTATGACGGTGGTAAGTCCCAAAACGTATTCCCTTGTAACTCCATACTTCAAACACCTTGGGCCACCCGCATTTTCTGCAATGTTTCCGCCTATGGTGGAGTATTTAAAGGAAGAGGGGTCTGGTGGATAAAAGAGCCCAAGTTTTTCTACCTCTTGTTGAAAATCGTAGGTTATAACTCCTGGCTCAACCACTGCGGTTGCATTATCCAAATCTACGTAAAAACGGTTCATCCTCTCAAAGGAGACCACCACACCCTTTTCCAAAGTAGGCACCGCACCGCCAGTTAAACCTGACCCTGCACCTCTTGGAAAGATGGGAATATCCTCCTCATAACAAACCTTTACGAGTTTTTGCACGTCCTCTTGGCATGTGGGAAAAACTACGGCAGAAGGCACAGTCCTCTCCACTGGGATTGGAGTAGCATCGTAGGAGTAAAGCTTTCTCTCTACCAAAGATAAAGAAACTTTTTCCCTTCCAAGGACCTCTACAAGTTTATCAACTGGTTTTTTTCTCAACAGACCAAACAT
>NZ_DAIQAX010000007.1:21460-27170 GCF_036781485.1 Thermocrinis sp. | reverse complement strand
ATTGGGTAGAAACGCAAAAGGATAACCTAAAGCTGGACTTTAAAGAAACTGGCTTTAGACAATTTGTTTCCTTAAACTCAAAACACATCATAACCGACGCCATGCTTATGTTTGGACTGAGCTACGCTAATTCAAAGGCTAAACTTATAGAAGCATTAAATCCTCTAAGGCTAAGCGTGAGGGTCAATCCAGGTAGTTATTTAGGCATAAGTCATCACTTCCTTGGAGCTCCTTTTGAACTGGAGCAGGACGAGGTGCTCAGAGAATTTCTCAATTCCGCAAGGAACTTTCTAGAAGATGGAGGCTTTGCCTGCGATGTGATCGTAATATCTTACAATCCCTATATAGAGGATGTGGTGCTTTCTAACTTAGAAAGAATTAAAGGGCTAAACTACAGATTCTACGGTGGAGAGTTAAGATGAAAGATTACAAGGGAATTTTTAGCAAAATGGGAGAACAACTGGTAGAAAAATACATAGAGGACCTAAAAAGGGAGTTGGAAGACAAACCCGACGATCCCGATCTTCTTTTCAAACTCGGAGTTGGTTACGTCAGGCTTGGCAAAACGTCTAAGGCAAGGGAGGTTTATACCAAACTAAAGGAAATTGATGCTGAGAAGGCAAAAGAACTTTTGGACATGATGTATGAGGTATAATATTTTGTGGATGGAACCATACTGGACTATACAGCCATCAATACAAGCAGGAAATAGAGTTTAAAGAGATTTACTAAAGTTATGTGCTTGGTTAATTTCTCACCCAATCATGAAATTTTTATTCCTTTTATTTTTTCAACATATTTTTTAATATCAAACTTAGATTCTAAACTTGATGCACTCATATATCTAATTTTCCCAAAAATTCTTCTTTCTTTCCATGGTCTGTCATGGGTTCCAAAACACCATGATATTCCGGCATAACTGTTTGGATCTCTTCCGTCAAGTTCGTATTTATCATTAAGATAACACGCTATATCAAAAGCTTGTTTTGGATCTTCTGTCCATTCAATGATTTTTTTACACCAATACATTCTCATGTAGTTATGCATCTTTCCGATTTTCAAAAGCTCTAATTGTGCAGCATTCCAGTATTCATCGTGAGTTTTTGCGTTTTCAAATTCTTCTAAGGTGTAGATATATTCTCTTTTATCAGTTTTATGTTCTTCTAATGTTTTTTTAGCCCAGTCTGGAATACCTTCATACTGGTTGTAGTTTGGATTGTAGTAGCAGAAGTTTCTTGCAAGCTCTCTCCAAACTATCAGTTCATTGAAAAAGCTGTTTATATTGTCATCATCATGTTTGTATTTTGAAAGTATTTCTAAAACAATTTCTACCGGAGAAATCTGACCAAAGTGTAGATAAGGACTTAAGTTTGATTGATAATCAAGCTCTGGATGCGACCTAAATTCTTTGTACTTGTGTAGCTTCTTTTCAATAAACTCCTTTAGGTATTTTTTGGCTTGAGTGTAACCACCTACAAAGGGTGACAAACTCACACTTTTATCTATATTAAGTTTATCTATAATCTCTAAAGAGTCTTTCAAAGTTAATTCGTTTACTTTAAAATCAAAATTAATAGATTTTATTTTTGGTTCTCTTGCACTTAGTGGGGTCAAATACAAGCTTAAAAAACTATAGATTTTACCTCTAAAGTTAAATGCATACACTTCTTGCTTATTAGATACAATTTCTACAGGAACGCACACGTCAGACTCTACTTGAAAGACAGGTACTTCTAAACTATCTGCTATGTTTTTTTGAAGCTTTCTAAAATATTTTAGATAAGGTTTATCTGTAATCAAAGCAGCAGAGTCTTTTGATAGCTCTATAACTCTTTGCCGTACATCTTCTACTTTTTCTATAACGAACCTTATACCTCTATCTTCTATAAATTTTTTTGCTTCTAACAGACCATCTAACATAAATTTGTAATATCTTATGTTAGAGAACTTATATCTATCTGTTATTGGAAAGTAAACTAAAAGAGGTTTTTTAATCCTATTTGATAACTCTATAGCAAATTCAAGACCATGATTGAAATTTGCTCTATGGCTATGGGCCATCCAATAAATAATGTACTTCTTAGCTCTGTCGATAGTTTTATCATTTATTAGCTTTATTCTATTTCTAAACGCTAAATCGTGATCGAATTCCATGCTTTTCTCCTATTTGTAATTTTATATTGCTTAAACAAACATACAAACCAAAATTCTACTGTTTCAATCCCCTATAGGTACGTAAGAAACCAAACAAACACCCCATTTCGAAGGATTAGATAGTAGCGAGAAGGTAAGCCAGAAAGGTCATGTTTCTTCTTTGTCTACAGGACTATTTGCAATTCCCTAATTTTTCATCCAACATATATATGAGATATAATATTTTACGCTATGGCGAAGTGTTACGTTTGTGGAAAGACTACAAAGATAGGAAGAAGTGTGACCTTTTCTGCTGAGAGCAATCCAAGGCAGTTTAAGGCAAACTTGCAGAGGGTCAAGGTCGTCTTAGAAGACGGGACAGTAAGAAGAGTTTATGTTTGCACGAAGTGTTTGAAAGCCGGGAAGGTAACAAAAGCGGTAAAGGTTTCCTAAGCTAAATGTCTATCAGATTTTTAACCGCTGGTGAATCTCACGGAAGGGGCTTAGTTTGTATAGTTGAAGGCGTACCGGCAAACCTTGAAATATCCGCAGAACACATAAACAGGGAGTTGGAAAGAAGGCAGAGGGGATACGGCAGGGGTGGGAGGATGAAGATAGAAAAGGATACTGTCCAGATAATCTCTGGAGTTAGGTTTGGAAAAACCTTGGGAAGTCCTATAGCCCTTCTGATTGAAAACAAGGACTGGGAAAACTGGAAGGAGAAAATGGCTGTGGAGGGAGAAAGGCCAGACTTTGCAGTGCCTTTCACAAGACCAAGGCCCGGACATGCAGACTTAGCGGGTGGTATAAAGTATAACCAGCGGGATTTAAGAAACATCCTTGAAAGGGCCTCTGCAAGAGAAACGGCGTGTAGGGTAGCGGTTGGTGCCATCTGCAAGAGGTTTTTAGAGGAGTTGGGAGTTTTTGTAGGAAGCTATGTGGTTAGCATAGGTCCCCTTGAACCTCCCATAGAAGAGCGGGATTTAATTAAAAGACACTATCTTGCGGAGCAGTCAGAGGTCAGATTTCCAGATCCCACTAAGGATGAGCTTTTTAGGGAACTCATAGATAAAGCTAAGGAAATGGGTGAAAGCTTAGGTGGAGTTTTTGAGGTTTTTGCGGTGGGAGTTCCTCCCGGGCTTGGAAGTCACGTGCATTGGGACAGAAAGTTGGATGGTATTATAGCTCAGGCTATGATGAGCATTCAGGCTATAAAGGGGGTGGAGATAGGTTTGGGGTTTATGGCGTCAAAGAAGTTTGGCTCTGAGGTGCACGACGAGATAGGATATAAGGAAGGGGAAGGATACTTTAGGTATTCTAACAACTTAGGTGGTTTGGAGGGTGGAATTACCAACGGCATGCCCGTAGTGGTAAGGTGCGCCATGAAGCCCATACCAACTTTAACCAAACCGCTCAGGAGCGTAGATTTGGAAACTAAAGAGGAAGTTAGGGCTGGTAAAGAGAGGACAGACGTGGTGGCAGTGCCTGCTGCTTCAGTTGTAGGAGAATCGGCCTTAGCCTACGTGCTTGCCAATGCATTTTTGGAAAAACTGGGTGGTGACTTTATGGAAGAGATAAAAGAAAGGTATAAAATCTACCTGGAGCATGTTAAAAGTTTTTGAAGAGGTAGGTAGGGCTACCTTACTTACTCTGTGGTCTATATACTTGCTCTTTAAGTCTCCACCAAGAATAAGGCACTTCATAAAGCAAATTACTTATCTTGGAGCGGAAACTACACCGGTGGTACTTATCACTTCTCTGTTTACCGGTGGAGTTATAGCCCTTCAGACTTACGGCACCTTTAGCAGGTTTAACGCAGAGTTTTTAATAGGAGCGGTGGTAGCCCTTTCTATGGGTAGGGAGTTGGCACCAGTGCTCACTGCCCTAATGGTAACCGCAAGGGTAGGTTCTGCAATAACCGCACAGATAGGAACCATGCGCATTACGGAGCAAATAGATGCCTTAGAGGTTATGGGTATAGACTCTCGAAGTTATTTAATTACACCCCGCATAGTGGCTGGCACCATCGGCGTTCCCATGCTCACAGTTTTATCCAACATAGCGGGCATAATAGGTGGATGGTTTGTTGCAGTAAAGCTCTTTGGTGTAAATGAGTATCTCTTTTGGGAAAAGATGAAGGACCTTACCGAATTTTACGATTTTTTAGGAGGGTTATACAAGGCTACTTTTTTTGGATTTATTGTATCCTCTGTTAGCTGTTATTTTGGATTTTACACAAAGGGTGGAACGGAGGGTGTGGGTAGGGCTACCACAAACAGTGTGGTCACATCCTCTATGTTGGTGCTTATTTCTGACTACTTCTTGACAGCGATTATATATTAAAATAAATATTAAGAGGGGCGGTAGCTCAGCGGGAGAGCGCCTGCTTGGCGTGTAGGAGGTCGGGGGTTCAAATCCCCTCCGCTCCACTTAAACTTTACCTTTTCTTAGGCAAAAGGGAGAACATTAAAAAATTACCCTCCCTTTTAGGTTGTGCTTCTAACTGTGCACAATCTGACAAATCTTCCACAATTCTATTGACCAACTTATCAGCAAGTTCGGGATGAACGTTTTCTCTACCCCTAAACCTTATCCTTACCCTAACCTTGTCACCATCCTCCAAAAACTCCCTCATATGTTTAAGCTTTACCTTAAGGTCGTGTTCGTCTATTCTCAAAGAAAGGTTGATGTCTTTAACTTCCATAGAATGCTCTTTCTGTTTTTTCTTTGCTTCCTTTTCCTTCTTCTTCATTTCGTAAAGAAACTTGCCATAATCCAAAAGCTTACACACCGGTGGATTAGCATTAGGTGCAACCTCCACCAAATCTAAACCCCTTTCTTCAGCTATCTTTAAAGCTTCCTGAATAGGCACTATTCCTATTTGCTTACCATCCTGATCAATTAGCCTGACTTCCCTTGCTCTAATTTGCCTGTTTACTCTATATTCCATTACCACCTCCAAAGGTTTTTATATAAACGAGGATTGACATAACAAAATTCAGAAACAGCATTAGTGTAGACATTATAGATAGTCTTCTAAACTTTGTTCTTTTTGGATCATCATAGGGTATCCTATCTATATCACCGATTGATCTTTTCAGATTTTTCAGATAAAGGGATAGTGCGACGTTCAGCGCCAGACCAACCATAAGCGGGATAGCATAAACTCTACTATCATCAGATGATAAAAGATAAAACATTATCATTAAAAATGCAAGCTTGTAAAACCGCCAAAGAATCCTTCCGTAAAAGCGTCCTGCTAAGTTCTTGTTTTGCTCTGTTCTAAGTAAGATGGGCGCCACTATAAAGACTATACAGAAAAGTGTGCCCAGGTATATGGAAAGGACTAACCTATCTAACATTCAGCAATAATATATCTCTTTTTTTGTTCTTATGCATAGGCTATGCTTGTTCGCTATTATAACACACCACGCAATAACTGTTTTTGCTAATTATACTGTTTCTTACCTTAAGTATCTCTTACAACGATCCTAAAATTCCGCTTTATACCTACAGCAAGATCATATCAAGGCTCTATGACTTTTTGAACAATCTGCGCTACCCCCTTGACAAAATT
>NZ_DAIQAX010000007.1:0-21360 GCF_036781485.1 Thermocrinis sp. | reverse complement strand
GAGGTGTCCTTGGGGAAAGGGACTTTCTGAGCTTGAAATAGAGCTTGTTAGCAGGTGGATAGCGGGAAATTAACAATTTTGCTAACACGTGCCAAAGAAGACATAGAAAAAGACAGAATAATTTTTGAAAGGGAAGGCTTTAAAGTTATAGGTCTTCCATTGATAGAAGAAGCTCCTTTGGAATTTGAAGTTCCAGAAGGAAAGTTTGATTTTGTTATATTCCAGAGTCAAAAGGCGGTAAAGTATTTTTCGTCAAGAGTTAGTTTAACAGGCAAAGAAAAGATTTTGGCAGTGGGTGAAAAGACAAAAGAGGCGGTTGAAAGCTACGGATACAGGGTATGGGCTGTGCCAGCGCAATACTACGCAGAAGAGCTGGTTAAGCTTTTGGAAGGTTATTCGGGCAGAGTCCTTATCCCAAGATCTAACATCGGAAGGGAAGAAGTTATACAAAGACTAAGGCAGATGGGCTTTGAAGTTTGGCCTTTGGATGTCTATCAGACAAAACTTGTAGATTATCCACCGCAGGAGTTTGAGGAAAAGGTTAATGTATCTAATTTTTTGGTTTTTGCAAGTCCATCCGCAGTTAGAGCCTTTTTTGCAAATCTGCAAAAGCTAAGCAACAGACCAACTTTAAGCAACAAAAAAATTATCTGTATTGGTAAAACTACAAAAGAGGAATGGAAAAAGTTTTTTGATGTAGACTGTGAAATGCCAGAAAAACCAGGTATGCACGAAGTCCTAAACATGGTAAAAAGGTTGGCATCTTTTTTGCAATAAAATAAGGTGATGTACCAGGCTACTATAAAGGAAGTTATAGACTTTGAGGGTATAGGGCTTCATACGGGGGAATATTGTAAAATTAGGCTACATCCAGATGACAGCTACAAAGGTATAAGGTTTTTGATCAAGGGCGATTATGTGCCGGCTAACTACAGATACGTCGTAAATACCAAGTACTCTACAGACCTGGGTAAAGGGGATAGGGTAATAAAGACCGTTGAGCATCTTATGGCTGTTCTTTACATGCTTGGTATTGACAACCTTGTGATTGAGGTCTTGAAAGGTTGGGAAGTGCCAGCTATGGACGGTAGCGGTTATTTTTTCTACAAAAACCTAAAGAAACTTATTCAAAAATTGGACAGGGAAAAGGAAATCCTTGAAATAAAATCCCCCATAAGCGTTAAAAACTGCACTGCAAGAATTGAAGCTCTGCCATTTGACCAGTTTTTAGCCGAATACGTGGGAAGTGTGGAAGGCTTATTAAAAGACTGCAGGGTAAGGTTCAAAGGAAACGCAAAAGGGCTGGTCTTTGCCAGAACCTTCTGCTTTGATCACCAAGTGGAAGCTCTCAGAAAGGCTGGCCTTGCCAAAGGTGGAAGTTTGGAAAATGCAGTAGTTTTTGGAAAGGACGGAAAAGTCTATAACTTTGGAGGTTTAAGGTCCAAAGACGAACCTATAAGGCACAAACTGTTAGACCTAATAGGAGACCTGTATTTACTGGGCAAACAAATAAAGGGAAGGATAATATCTTACTACGGGGGCCACTCCTTAAATTACGATTTAGTAAAATCCCTTGCTGATTTATAATAAGCTATTGTGAATAATTGGACAAAGCCATCAGACAAAGACAATTTGCTTGAAAAAAGCTTGTATCTTTTTATCTCTATCAGCATAAACCTTATTTTGTTTTCTTACCTTTCACTTCACTTAGTAATCAAAGATATAAACACGCAGGTTAGCGAGCCTATAAAACTTTTGTTGGAAGAGGAGCCAAAGGAGGATGTTTCTAGTTTAATCAAGCCTATCAGTAAGTTAGCTAAAGCTCCAGCTCAGAAAGCAGTTAAACCACAGGACAACGCGTCTGGCTCAGCTCCTTTAAAAGCTGAAAAAGGGAATATTCCCGTGGCACCAAAAAAGGATGAAAGTCAAAGCGAAGAGTCCATACTTTCGGAGATAGAAAAGAAAGTGCTTAGTAAAAAAGCGGAAGTTAATCAAAGCAATGTCAAAGTCGGTGAGCAATTAGGTGAGATAACCGCAAGCATAGCTCAGGGCCATGTGGGCTTTGCAGGTGCTTCAAGACAGGTTGTATTTGTCCCACCCTTTCCAAAGATAGCGGTTACTGAACTGCCCTCTACTATGCAACTGAAGATCTGGGTGGATCCTTCCGGCAAGATCTCAAAAGTTGAAATATTAAAAAGAAGCGGTGTGCCACAGGTGGACAGGTCCATAGTAGATTTTGTAAAAGGTATAAGGTTTGAACCTATTAGAGATAATATAATACAAACTGGAGTTGTGACATTCAGGTTTAAAGGAGGTTAAAAGTATGATAGGTAAGTTGGTGAGGCTAGAAAGAATCATAAACAGGGAAACGGGTAAGACGATTATAGTGCCCATGGATCACGGAGTAAGTTCTGGTCCCATAGAAGGTATAACGGACATAAAAAAGGCTGTGGATGATGTGGCCGAAGGTGGAGCTGATGCGGTAGTCTTACACAAAGGCATGGTAAAGGTAGGCCACAGGGGTCGTGGCAAAGATATTGGGCTTATAGTCCATCTTTCTGCATCCACAGACTGGGCTCCAACTAAGAATGACAAGACCCTTGTTTGCACTGTGGAAGAAGCTATAAAGCTTGGAGCAGACGCGGTCTCTATTCATATAAACTTAGGAGCAGACTTAGAAAGGGAGATGCTAAGAGACTTTGGTTTTGTGTCCAGAGTTTGCGAAGAGTGGGGTATGCCTCTTTTGGCTATGGTTTACGGAAGGGGAAAAGACATGGATCAATATGACCCTAAGGTAGTTGCCCACTGCGCAAGGATAGGTGCAGAGTTGGGGGCGGACATAGTTAAGGTCCCATACACTGGCTCGCCTGAAACATTTTATAAGGTAGTAGAAGGTTGTCCTGTGCCCGTGGTGATAGCGGGTGGTCCAAAGATGAAAACAGAAAGGGAAGTGTTGGAGATGGTCTACGGAGCTCTTCAGGCCGGAGCTAAGGGTTTATCTGTGGGAAGGAACGTCTTTCAGGCAAAGGACAGAGTAAGGATGGTTAGGGCTCTTTATGAGCTGGTTCACAAAAATGGTTCCATAGAACAGGCAGTCAGTATACTGGAAGGAGGTACATAAATGGGTCTGTTGTCGGGTAAGAAGGCTTTGATAACTGGAATAGCAAACGAGAGGAGCATAGCCTACGGTATAGCCAAATCCTTCTACAGAGAAGGTGCTCAGATGGCTTTCACTTACGCAAACGAAAAGCTTAAAAAAAGAGTGGAGGAGATTGCCCGGGAATTTGGCAGTGATCTTGTGTTTGAGTGTGATGTATCAAAGGACGAGCATATCCTTAACCTAAAAGAGTGGCTAAGTAAACAGTGGGGAAGCTTGGACATTATAGTCCATTCCATAGCTTACGCTCCGAAAGAGGAATTTAAGGGGGGTGTGATAGACACTTCAAGGGAAGGGTTCAAAATAGCAATGGATGTATCTGTGTACTCATTAATAGCACTTACAAAGACACTGCTGCCCTTGATGGAAGGGAGGAAAGGTAGTATTATAACCTTGTCTTATTACGGGGCAGAAAAGGTGGTTCCACATTACAACGTTATGGGTATAGCCAAAGCTGCCCTTGAGTGCACTGTTAGATATCTTGCCTACGATATAGCAAAGTATGATCACAGAATAAATGCCATATCTGCCGGACCTATAAAGACCTTGGCTGCATACAGCATCACCGGTTTTCATCTACTTATGGAGCACACCACAAAGGTAAATCCTTTTGGAAAAGCCATAACCATAGAAGACGTAGGGGATACCGCTGTTTTTCTGTGTAGCGATTGGGCAAGGGCCATAACTGGAGAGGTAATACATGTAGACAATGGATACCACATAATGGGTGTATTTGGAAGGGAAGAGGAAATAAAAAAAAGAGGTTTTTGGCAAGAGTGAATGAAAAAACTGCCTTTGATTGCTGTAGTGCTTTCTCTTCCCATTATCTTTCTTGCCTGGCGATACATTAAAAGCGAGCCTAAAACGGCAGTTGTGGAAGTTAAGGAAGTAAAAAAATTTGTGTATGCGTCAGGCTACGTAGAGCCAGAAAACTTTGTCCTTTTGAAAGCTGAAGCTTCTGGTGTTTTAGAGAAAATCTTCGTGAAGGAGGGTCAAAAGGTCAAAAAAGGGCAAGTTTTAGCGGTTTTAAGGTCAGACGAGTTGGATGCCTCCTTAAGGGAGTTGGAAGCAAGGCTAAGGCTTACAGAGGAACGCTTGAACGAAAACTCCCCCTATCTTAAGGCTCTAAAAGAACGTGTGGAAATAGCCTATACGCAGATGAATCAGGCAGGGATAGAATACGAGAGGAGGAAAGATTTAGGAGAAAGAGGTCTCATTCCAAAGGAACAGCTGGAGAGGTATAAAAATAACTACGAGATATACAAAAAGGAATACGAAGCGAGTTTAAATCAATATAAGGATGCGGTCAGTAGCCTTCAAACTGAGAGGAAAAGCATTTTAGCTAAGATAGAAAGTCTAAAGGCGCAGAAGGACAGATATGTGGTAAAAAGTCCCGTGGATGGAGTAGTGTTGAGCAAATACGTAAAAGAGGGAAACTACATAAATCACCTGTCTCAGGAAAATGCGCTTTTTGGAATAGGAAATCCTGAAAGGCTTGATATAATATTGGAAGTAGACGAGGAGTACGCTGGCTTAGTAAGAGAGGGGCAAAAAGTATTCTTAACCTTGGACGCCTTTCCGGGGACAACCTTTGAAGGAGAGGTTTATTTAAAAGAGGGGCAACTTGACAGAACTAAAAAAACCGCCAAGGTAAAGGTAAAGGCAAGCTTACCCGAAAACACACCCACTTACTCCACTGTAGAGGGGAAAATACTAATAGAAAAAAAACAAGCAATGCTCATACCAAAGGAGGCAGTAAAGGACGGTAAGGTGTTAAAGTATGAAAGAGTTAGGACTGTAGAAGTGCCAATTAAGTTAGGTCAGGAGTACGAAGGCTACGTTGAAGTTTTAGAAGGCTTAAAGGTAGGAGATAAAGTTATCCTAAGGTGAGACACATCTATTTTTTAGCATTAAAGCTTCTTATTGAGAGAAAGAGGCAAACCATAGTATCTTTTTTGGGAGTAAGCATTGGGGTTTCTGCTTTTGTAGTAATGAGCTCCCTTATGTTGGGGTTTCAATCTTACTTCATCCAGCAGGTGATAGACTTAGAACCGCACATAAAGATAAAACCCAAAGAATCCTTGGAAGATAGCATAAAAGAAAAGTTCTCCGTTATTTTAGGTCTAAAACCTAAGGAAGAGGAGAAGATCTTAGGATGGAGAGACCTAATGGCAAAGCTTGAGGAAAATTCAGAAGTTCTGGGTGTGGCTCCCCATCTGGTTAGCAGGGGGATAGTAAGGTATGGCATAAAGGAAAAACCAGTAAATCTTATAGGGATAGATCCCGAAAGGGAGCCAAAGGCATCAATCATAGAGAGGTTTTTAAAGTATAAGAACCTTCAGGCTATACAAAACCGAAGGGATGGCGTGGTGTTGGGTGCTCTGGTAGCCAAGGGCCTGGGCATAAAGGAACTGGGGCAGAAGGTTTTGCTGGTTGCTCCAAACGGGGAGACTCTAACCCTAAGGGTGGTGGATATATTTGACTCTGGTATAACTAACCTGGACGATACGAGAGTTTATCTGAACATAAACGTTTTACAAGCCATACTGGGAAAGGAAGGGCAGGTAAATGAGATCATTATCAAACTTAGGGATCCAGAAAGGGCGGAAAAGATTGCTAAAACACTTAGTTTGTCTGTAGATTACGAAGTAGAAAGCTGGCAAAGGGCATACAAAAATTTTTTGAGCATCTTCAAAATACAGAACATAATAACCTACATGATAGTCTTTGCCATCCTTTTAGTATCTGCCTTTGGTATTTTTAACATAATAATGATGACTGTTTTGGAAAAGAAAAAAGACATAGCCATCCTTATGGCAATGGGATACTCAAGAACAGATATTCTACTTATATTTCTTTTTCAGGGTGTGTTTGTGGGTATAATTGGGGCGGTTTTGGGCTCTGTTATCGGCTATGGTCTGCAGGAATATTTAGAATCGATAAAACTTGACGTAGAGGGACTTATACGAACCCCAGGTTTTGTTTTGTACAGAAGCTTTAGCTTGTACATCTACGGTGCGATCTTTTCTATTCTATTCTCGGTGTTTGCAAGCTTATATCCTTCTTACAAAGCTAGCAAGCTAAACCCTGTGGATATATTCAGAAGCGGTTAGTATAATTCTTATTCAATGCTCTATTCTGATTTGGAAAAGCTACAACTGGAGTGCGCAAAAAAGGTGGTGCTTAAAGACAGCTTTAAAAAGTTAGAGTTAATAGGCGGTATAGATCTAACCTTTGAGAACTTGAAGGAGACACCCACAAAGGCTTGGGCCTGCCTTGTGGTAATTGAACTGAAAACCTTAAAGCCTGTGTATTATAAGGTGGTGGATGGTGTGGTAGATTTTCCTTACGTGCCTACCTTTTTAGCTTTTAGAGAAATGCCCCTTATGCTTGAGCTATACAAAAATGCAGAAGTAAAACCAGACGTTTACTTCATAGATGGACAGGGTATAGCACATCCGAGAGGTTGTGGTATAGCATCCCACTTTGGTGTAGAAACTGGAGAGGCCACGGTGGGAGTGGCAAAAACCAAACTTGTAGGATATGCAAAAGAGCCAAGCTGGAACAAAGGTAGTTATCATTACATTACTTACAGGGGGAAAGTTGTGGGGGCAGTCGTTAGGACAAAGGATTATGCAGAGCCCATATACGTATCTGCTGGAAATAACATAAGCTTAAACACAGCTATAGATCTTGTTTTGAGAACATCCATCTATCGCATTCCTGAACCAACCAGACTGGCACACAATTACTTACAAAGGGTGAGGAAGAAGCCGTGAAAAAACACCCCTGCATAAACAGTTTTTTGGCCAATCGTATCTTGGCTCCCATGTGTCCTATTGTCAAACCCATCTTTAGAACAGTCTTTAGAATAAAAGTTACAGGCCTGGAAAATATACCTTCTGAAGCGTGTATAGTGGCAGCCAATCACAGGAGTCATTTGGATCCACCAGTTTTGAACGCTGTTTTCCCTGAACCTTTAATTTTTATAGCAAAGGAAGAACTTTTTAGAGCGCCTTTGCTTGGGAAATTCCTGCCCCATATGGGAGCAATCCCGGTCAAAAGAGGTTCAGGTGATATGCAAGCCTTAGAGCTATCCCTTAGCTTCTTAGAGAAGGGTTGTAAAGTGTGCATCTTTCCTGAAGGCTCAAGGGCAAACCCTGGGGAGTTTCTGAGACCAAAGCTCGGCGTGGGTATTTTAGCCATAAAAAGCAAAAAGGAAGTTTTGCCGGTCTACATAGACGGGACAGATAAGGTAATGCCAAGGGGCAAAAGCTTTCCAAAGCCTGGTCCTATCATAAGGGTAATAATAGGAAAACCCAAGGATTACTCTAAGGAAAACAACTACAAAGAAGTAGCTATCAAGATAATGGAAGAAATAAAAGCCTTGAGTAAGTTATAATTTATCTGTGCAGATTTTAGTTACTGGCTGTGCTGGATTTATCGGCTGGGCTGTTGCCAAAAGGCTGTTGGAGGAAGGACACAAAGTAATAGGCGTAGATAACTTAAACCGCTATTACGATGTAAGGCTAAAACACTACAGACTAGAAGATCTCAGAAGTTACAAAGATTTTAAGTTCTTTCAGTTGGACATAGAGGACTACGGGAAGTTAAAGGAAGTGTTTGAGAATTACCGATTTGATGCGGTGATAAACGAGGCTGCAAGAGCGGGAGTGAGGGCCTCTATAGAGAACCCATTTGTATATATGACCACAAACGCCAACGGCACCTTAAACCTGTTGGAACTGTGTAAAGCTTATGGTATTCCTAAATTTGTGCTTGCTTCCACCTCTTCCCTTTACGCAGGACAACCCATGCCCTTCAAAGAAGACCTTCCTGTGAATACACCTATTTCCCCTTACGCAGCTTCCAAAAAGGCGGCGGAAGTTATAGCCTACACATACCATTACCTATATGGTATTGACGTCTCTGTTTTGAGATACTTTACTGTCTATGGACCAGCTGGAAGGCCCGATATGAGCGTGTTCAGATTTATAAAGTGGATGATGGAAGAAAAACCCCTGGAGGTCTTTGGGGATGGTTCTCAGAGCAGAGATTTCACTTACATAGACGACATTGCAGAAGGGACGATCTTGGCCATCAAACCCTTAGGTTATGAGATCATAAACCTTGGTAATAACCACCCTCACAAACTATCGGAGATGATAGAACTTATAGAGAAATTCACAGGTAAGACTGCAAAAATAGAAAACAGAGAATTTCACAAAGCAGACCTGAGGGCAACTTGGGCGGATATTAGCAAGGCTAAAGAGCTTTTGGGATGGCAACCTAAAACTTCCTTAGAGGAAGGTATAGAAAAAACCGTGGATTGGTTTAAGAAAAACTGGCATTGGCTTAAGGAGGTTAAACTTTGAAGATTTTAGTAACTGGCGGAGCAGGATATATAGGCTCCCATATGGTAAAACTTCTGGTGGAAAAGGGATACGATGTGCTGAGCTTTGACAATCTTTCCAATGGGCACGAATGGGCAGTGGTGAATGGAAAGCTTGTGGTAGGAGACCTCCTAAACTACAAGCTGTTGGAAGAGGTGCTTTTAGATTACAAACCCCACGCGGTAATGCACTTTGCAGCAAAGGTGGTGGTTCCAGAAAGCGTTGAAAAACCCTTGCTTTATTACGAGAATAATTTTTATGGCACCCTGAACCTCCTGCAAGTTATGAAAAGGGCTAAAGTGGAGTATCTTATCTTTTCTTCCACTGCAGCGGTTTATGGCATCCCCGAGCGTGTTCCCGTCAAGGAAACAGACCCCACAAACCCCATAAATCCTTATGGATGGAGTAAGCTTTTTTCCGAGCAGGCTATAAGGGATTTTGGTAAGGCGGAGGGTGTAAAGTATGGGATTCTCCGATACTTCAACGTAGCTGGTGCAGACTCAGAAGGAAAGATAGGACAGGTTAGCAAAAATCCAACTCATCTAATCCTTAGAGCTCTAAAGGTTGCAAAGGGAGAAATTCCATACTTGGAGGTTTACGGAACGGACTATCCTACTCCCGATGGGACGTGTATAAGGGATTACATCCATGTTATGGATTTGTGTCAAGCCCACTTGGACGTGTTAAACTACCTTATGAGCGGTGGGGAGAGTGAGGTGTTTAACGTAGGTTACGGAAAAGGTTATTCTGTGCTTGAAGTGATAGAGACGGTAAAGAAAGTGACTGGCGTGAATTTTAAAGTAGTTACCGCACAAAGAAGAGCGGGAGACCCACCAGAGATAGTGGCAGATCCCTCTAAAATAAAACAAGTGGTGGGTTGGAAACCTGCATACAATGACCTTTCTTACATAATAAAAACAGCATGGGATTGGGAAAGATCAAAGAAGCTATGATAAACTATGGATAATCTTAAGGAGTATAGGATGGAGCCTTTAGAAGATAGGTTTAGAGCGCTGGCTGAGGCAATAGAAAGGGAGTCTGTTCTAGTACACAGAGCAGCACTTATTGATGGATACAGAGACATATACAAGTTTTCCACTTTTGGTATAGATAAACTAATAAAAAAGGCTGCTGAGTTTGGAGGAAAAAAGGGGGCAAAAATACTAAAAGAGAGGTACAACGTATACACAGATAGGCTGGACGAAGCTTTAGAAATAATTACCGTAATAGCTGAATCTTCTAGACTTATAGAGGTGTTTGAGTTTGATATGGAAACTATGGAAATAAGGGTGGAGGGTTCTATACTGGTGGAGGCTATAGGCAAAAGTAACAAGCCTGTTTGTGAACCAATGGCTGGTTTCTTTGCCGGATTTCTGAGTGAGCTTTTGGAGAAAAAGATAGACGTTAAAGAAATAAAGTGCGCCGCACAGGGACACGAAAGGTGCGTATTTAAAATATACATAGAATGAGTTTGATAAAGGTTAAGACCACAAGAAAAACAAGCTTTGTTAATATAACCCATCTGGTAAAAGAGGAGGTTAGAAAGTCCGGTGTGAAATCTGGGTTGTGTTTGATTTATGTACCTCACACAACCTGTGCGGTCTTTATAAACGAAGGAGCAGACCCAGACGTAATAAGGGACATAGCTTACATGTTAGAAAAGCTTATACCTTGGGATGATAGAAACTATGCCCATTCGGAGGGGAACTCTGCAGCTCACATAAGAAGCTCTATCATAGGAAATTCAAGGATAGTTCCCATAGAGGACGGAGAGCTCATGCTTGGAACTTGGGAGTCCATATTTCTTGCGGAGTTTGACGGTCCAAGGGAAAGAAAGGTTATAATAAAGATCATAGAATGCTAAGTAAAGAAGTGGTTGAAAAAGTAGCGCAGTTGGCTAAGCTAAAGCTCACAGAAGAAGAGAAAGAAATCTTAAGCAAGCAGTTGATGGATATCATAGAATTTGTCAATCAACTCAATCAGGTGGATACGGAACAAATAGAAGGCTTTGAAAATCCTCCGGAAGGGACCTTTCTAAGGGAAGATGTGCCCCAAGATCCTTTGCCTCGGGAGAAAGCTCTTATGAATGCTCCTGAAAGGGAAAATGGATTTTTCGTAGTTCCAAGAATACTTGAAGTTTAGCTTGGAAGGTATTAAGATTTAAAGCTATGGTAGAGGTTAAACCAAAAGAAGCTGAGGAAAAAAGGAAGGCTTTAGAAAGTGCCCTTGTTTCCATTGAAAGGAGGTTTGGCAAAGGTTCTATTATGCCTTTGAAGAATGCGGAAAAGGTAAAGGTAGAAACTATATCAACTGGTTCTCTGTCTTTGGACATAGCCACTGGAGTAGGTGGCATACCAAGGGGAAAGATAATAGAGATCTTTGGACCTGAATCTTCGGGAAAAACAACCTTAGCACTGCACATAATAGCAGAAGCTCAGAAGAATGGAGGAATAGCGGTATTCATAGATGCAGAACACGCCCTTGATCCAAAATACGCTCAAAAAATAGGTGTGGATTTGGATAATCTTTACATTTCACAACCAGACTACGGAGAACAGGCTTTAGAAATAGCAGAAAGTCTTCTCAGAAGTGGTGCGGTGGATGTGATAGTGGTAGACTCTGTAGCTGCTTTAGTGCCAAAAGATGAGCTGGAAGGAGAAATAGGAGAGGCTCATGTGGGCAAGCAAGCTAGACTAATGGCTCAGGCGCTGAGAAAGTTAAAAAGCTTAGCCCACAATGCCAACGCTGCTGTGATATTCATAAATCAGCTTAGGGAAAAGATAGGGGTGATGTTTGGAAATCCAGAAACCACACCTGGGGGAAGGGCGCTGAAGTTCTTTGCAGACATGCGTCTGGATGTAAGAAGGATAGGGGATGCAAAGGAAGGTGAAAACAAGATAGGTAGCAGGGTGAGAGTTAAGGTGGTGAAAAATAAATTGGCTCCTCCTTTCAGAGAAGCAGAGTTTGATATGATCTACGGTGAGGGGATATGTAAGCTTTGCGATTTGGTGGATACTGCAGCAGAGATTGGAATTATTAAAAAAAGTGGAGCTTGGTACAGTTATGGAGAAATAAGGTTAGGGCAGGGGAGAGACCAGGCAAAGAAATTTCTCCAAGAAAATCCAGAACTTGCTAAAGAAATAGAACAAAAGGTTAAGGAGGTGGCAGGCGTTGCTACAGCTAATACTGAGAAAGGCGATTGAGCTTGGTGCATCAGACATACATTTGAAAACTGGTTCTGTGCCGGTTGTTAGAGTAAAGAAAAGACTAATACGTTTAGAAAACTTTAAACCCATCGAAGAGAGCCAAA
Source organism: Thermocrinis sp. (assembly GCF_036781485.1). NCBI lineage: Bacteria > Pseudomonadati > Aquificota > Aquificia > Aquificales > Aquificaceae > Thermocrinis > Thermocrinis sp. The sequence continues at coordinate 9,500 of NZ_DAIQAX010000007.1, read as the reverse complement.
TGGAAGCCTTTATAGAAGAATTACTCGGCAACAATAAGAAAAAATTAGCAGAATTTGAAGAATTCGGTGAGGCTGACACCTCATACTCACTACCAGGTTTAGCCCGTTTAAGGGAAGTTGGGATAGACACTTCATCCTTTGCCAGAGGTTTAAGAGCGGCCTTGCGGGAAGACCCAGACGTGATATTCGTCGGTGAAATAAGAGATACAGAAACTGCGCAAATAGCCTTACAGGCTGCAGAAACGGGACACTTAGTTCTCTCCACATTGCACACGCTGGATGCTAAAGAAACTGTAAACAGAATTATAGGCATGTTTAACCTAGAAGTTAGAGAGCAAATAAGGATTCAGTTGGCAGAAACTCTTGTGGCAGTCTTCTCTCAAAGGCTATTGCCAAGAAAAGATAAAGCGGGTGTCATACCAGCGGTTGAAGTTTTGATAAACACTCCATCCATAAAAGAATGCATAATTGACCCTGAAAAGCTTAATGAAATACCCAACCTTATGGAAAAAGGCAAAACGGTCTATGGAACTCAAACTTTTGACCAACACTTGGAGGAGTTATACAGGAAAGGTCTAATAGATTACAACACTGCTATAGCTTACGCTAGCAAACCTGCTGATTTAGAACTCAGGTTGAAAGGCGTTTCTTCGGGTGGTAGGGGTTTCTTTTAATGAAGATAGCCGTTGATGGGCCTTCGGCCAGTGGTAAAAGCACCTTAGCAAAGCTTTTATCCCAAAGATTGGGCATACCTTACTTAGAAACAGGCTTGTTATACAGAATGTTTGGCTATATAGCCTTTAAGGAAAAAGTAAAACCTGAGGAGGCATTAAAGTTATTTGATGAGGATTTTAGAGTATTTTTTGATGTGGGAAAAACAGAGGTGTATTGGAAGGGTAAAAAGCTAGCGGAAGAGCTCAAAGGGGAAGAAGTGGGGAAATACGCCTCCCTTTTGGGAGAGGTGCCAGCTTTTAGGGAAAGAATGATTGAACTTTTTAGGCGTTTGGTAGGGGGTGTCCAGGTGGTGGCTGAGGGTAGGGATGTGGGCACTCATATATTCCCAGAGGCACCATTGAAGTTTTTTATAACCGCTTTGACGGAAGAGAGGGCAAGAAGAAGATACTTAGAGCTAAAATCCAAAGGCTTGGAAGTATCATACGAGGAAATTCTCAAAGCCATTCAGGAAAGAGACCTTAGGGATTTTAACAGACCAGTCTATCCTTTTAAACCTGCGGAAGACGCCCACATTATAGACACGACTAACAAGACAGTTGAAGAGACCTTAGAGCTCATCCTAAGTATCGTCAGAGAGAAGGAAAGATGAGTATAGATATAGATAAAATTTCTGCCACTTTAGAAGCTTTAAGAGGGATAGGCTTTGGCGAAATATACGTTCTTAGAAAAGAGGAAAAGAAGGAAGACAAATCCCTACTTTTAAAGCAACTTTACGAGAGGCTTGAAAGGGAAAGAAAGTGTGTTCTGTATGAGTCTGCCAGTGGGTATGTTTTTGGAGAGGGTGATCCAAACTCTCCAGTGGTGTTTGTGGGAGAAGCTCCTGGAGAGGAAGAGGACAAACTAAAAAGACCTTTTGTAGGTAGGGCTGGACAGTATTTAAACAGCAAGCTGGAAGAGGTAGGACTAAAAAGGGAGAAGATATACATCACCAATGTGGTAAAGTCCAGACCACCGGGCAACAGAGTGCCCACTAAAGAAGAGATGGCAAGCTGTTTGCCGTATTTAAGAAAGGAGATTGAGATAATAAAGCCAAAACTTATCGTCTGCTTGGGTTCCACTGCCATGAAGGGCATTTTGGGCAAAGAGTATCCCATTACAAAGTACAGAGGAAGAACCTTTCCCTATCCCTACGAAAACAGCATAAAGGTTTTCCTAACTTATCATCCAGCTTACGTGCTCAGAAACCCTCTTTCCGAAAGGGAGTTTTTAGAGGACTTGAAGACCATTCTTAGGCTTATTTCTGAAGCCTGATCTTTAACATCCCTCCTTCAAGCTTTGCACCTGCGGGTTCGTAGTCCTTAAGTTTTCTCGGTAGCATTATGTGGCTTTTGAAGTTTTTCCATCTTACCACTATCTCCCCATTGCTCTTTAAAACAGAAAGCCCGTCCTTTGTAAGGAAGGGAGCTCTGAGTTTTACTGTGTATCCGCCTTCTTCCTCTAAAAATTCATAAGGTTTTTCTTTAAAGAAGACTTCAGATGGATCCTTGTCTCCGTAGATTAGATCCGCCAAGATGTTTAGCTTTTCTTCTCCTACAACCTCATCTTCCATAAGCGGGACTTTAAAGATTGGAATTGGATAAAATAGGGCTTCCATTTCCTCCAAGTATCTTTTCTGAGTAATTATCCATTTAGACATGCTTTCGCACTCGCTCAAAGTAGGGGGTAAAACTTTATTTACTACAACCGCATCGACGTTTGTGCCAAAGAGGTTAAAGTAAAGCATAGCCCTTTGGCTTTCCTTTAGGACCATCTTTTCTGGATTGGCCACAAGTCTAACGGAGGTTATCTGTGGGTCTATCAAAAGCTCATCTACACCCTTGAGCTTTTCGTAAAAGTTCTCCAAGGCTTTGAAATACTCATCGTCTGGTAGTGGAACATCGGTTATCCTCTGAGCTATTGGTCTTGCCACCTTCATTATAGTTCTTTCTACCCTAAAGATCTTCTTCATGTACCACTTTAGCACTGTGGGCATAGAAACAAAACGCAAAGATTCTCCGGTAGGCGGAAGGTCAAGTATTAAAACATCAAACTCTTTTTCCTTGTAATACTTATTCACGTATAAAAGGCTGGTGACCTCTTCCATACCAGGAAGTATGGCAAGCTCTTCGGATACCATCTCGCTCAGTCCAGTGGTGTTAAAAAGAAGCTCCAAAAACCTATACACATCCCCCCAGTATCTGTCTATCTCCTCCTGCACATCTATCTCCTGTATGTAAAGGTTGTCGTTTATTTTAATGGGAAGGCCTTTGGCACTTATTTTTTCTTGTTCTGGTATGTCAAAGGAGTCTCCCAAGCTGTGGGCTGGGTCTAAGGAGACTACTATTGTTTTGTAGCCAAGTTTGGAAAGTCTGTATGCTGTTGCGGCAGATATGGTGGTCTTTCCCACACCACCTTTACCAGAGAACAGTATGATCCTCATGGGCTAATAATTTAATCCACCATGTCCACCGCTTTAATAAGAGCTTTTGCTTTATTAACTGTCTCCAACCACTCTTTGTGTGGGTCAGAGTCTGCCACTATACCTGCCCCAGCCTGCACGAAAACTTCCCCATCCTTGTATATGGCTGTCCTTATGGCAATGGCCATGTCCATGTTTCCTTCAAAGGAAACATAACCCACACTGCCTGCGTATATTCCCCTTCTCTCTGGCTCTAACTCCTCCACTATCTGCATGGCCCTAACCTTTGGTGCGCCGGATACAGTACCGGCAGGAAAGCACGCCTTCAAAACATCAAAGGGCGATAGTCCTTCCAAAACTTCCCCTTCCACATCGCTCACCAGATGCATTACGTGAGAATACCTTTCCACTCTCATAAAGTCCTTTACCACAACCGTCCCTGGCTTGCACACCTTTCCCAAGTCGTTCCTACCCAAATCAACAAGCATCAAGTGCTCTGCCCTTTCCTTTTCATCCTTTAAAAGCTCTTCTTCCAAAGCCCTATCCTCCTCCTCGTCCTTTCCCCTCCTTCTTGTCCCCGCTATGGGTCTAGTTAGGGCTTTCCCTTCTTCCACTCTTACCAAAACCTCCGGAGAGGAACCCACCACCTGACACTCCAAAAGGTCCAGATAATACATATAAGGAGAAGGATTTAAAAACCTCAGCACTCTGTATACGTCCTCTGGGTCTGCTTTAAAGCTTCTTTTAAACCTCTGAGAGAGTACCACCTGTATTGCATCGCCTTGGGCTATGTACTCTTTAGCTCTAAGCACAGCCTTTTCAAATTCTTCCTTTTTAAAGTTGGACTGCCACTTGTTTAGATCAGGTTCTCTCCCTTCGTAATGCTTTGGATAAACACATCCGCCGTATACCTTTTCCAAAATGTTTTCCGTAAGATCTTTTGCTTTAAAGTAGCTTTCTTCTACGTCCTTTCCAACAAAGAGGGGAACCACCACCTTTATCTTACCGCTTAGGTTATCGTGTATTAAAAGAACGTCTGTCATAAAAAGGAAAACCTCCGGCAGATCAATAACTTTTGGCTTTTCTATCTTTACCGGCTCAAAGAATCTTATCACGTCGTAAGCCACGTAGCCCACCAATCCGCCCCAAAACCTCGGCAATCTTGGATCCTTGTAGGCTCTTAGCCTTTTTAAAAGCTCTCTTGGATATTCAAAAGGGTCCTTTGTTTCAAACTCCGTCTTTTTACCCTCTTCCCACACTTCAGCCTTTCCATCCTTGAACTTGTAGCACAACCTTGAGCCAAAGGCTATGAAAGAAAACCTTCCCCACTTTGCCCCACCCTCCGCACTTTCCAACAGGGCTCTATACTGACCTACACCTTTTAACTTTAAAAAGATACTGAGGGGAGTTTCTGTATCTGCTAATCTTTCCACAAAAAGGGGTATCACATCGTATTGTTTTGATAGATTTTTTAGCTCTTCAAGGCTTAAACTTAGCTCCACCTAAACTGCCTCAAAAATCTCAGGTCGTTTTCGTAGAAAAGCTTTATGTTGTCTATTCCAAAGTACAGCATACACAACCTTTCCACTCCCATCCCAAAGGCAAAGCCCTGATAAAGCTCACTGTCTATTCCGCAGTTTTCCAACACCTGAGGATGGACCATACCACAGCCCATAACTTCTAACCAGCCGCTGCCTTTACACACTCTGCACCCTTCACCACCACACACCAAACAACCGATGTCCACCTCCGCCGAGGGTTCTGTAAAGGGAAAGTAGGAAGCTCTGAATCTCACTGGTACTTCCCTTTCGAAAAACTCCTTCAGGAAAACCTCTATGGTGTATTTCATGTGTTTGAAGTTTGCCGATTCATTCACTACTAACCCTTCCACCTGATGGAAAACGGGAGAATGAGTAGGATCATCGTCCCTTCTGTAAACCCTTCCTGGCGCTATCATGTATATTGGTGGCTTTTTAGAGAGCATAACCCTTATCTGAACTGGGGACGTATGAGTTCTTAAAAGATAGCCTTCTTTATTAACGTAAAAGGTATCCTGCATATCTCTTGCAGGATGCTCTTTTGGAATGTTCAGAAGGTCAAAGTTGTAGCTTTCAAGCTCTACCTCAGGACCTTCTTCCACCGAAAAACCCATGCTCACAAATATGTCCTGTATTCTCTGCAAGGTTTGAGTTATAGGGTGAATAGCTCCAGCGTACTTTGGCAGACTCACCGTTAGCTCTTGCCAGCTACTGCGTATTTCCTTTTCTATTGTCTCCTTTCTTATCCTGTCCTCCGCTTGTCTTACGAGGTTCTCCACTAATTCCTTCAGTTGGTTTAACCTTGATCCGTATTCTCTTCTTTGCTCCGGTGGAACCTTTGTGATTTCCCTCAGAGCTAAGGTTATGTATCCTTTCTTTCCTAAGTACTTAGCCTTTATGAGTTGGAGCTGTTGAACGTCTGAGGCTTTGCTTATTTCCTCTTTCGCCTGTCTTTCAATTTCTTCTAAGTTCATACGGTAGCTAAGGCTTTTTTGGCTATTTCTACGATTTTTGAGAAACCTTCTGGATCTCTTACCGCCATCTCCGCCAGCATCTTCCTGTTCAGCGTTATTTCTGCCTTCTTTAGACCGTGCATAAACTTGCTGTATGAAAGTCCGTAAGGTCTTACCGCAGCATTTATTCTAGCTATCCAAAGCCTTCTAAACTGTCTCTTTCTCTGACGTCTGTCTCTGTACTGATACTGCAGAGCCCTAAAAACAAACTCCTTTGCCCTTCTGTAGCTCGTATGCCTTTTACCTCTAAAGCCCTTGGCAAGCTTTAGAATTTTTTTCTTAAACTTCCTGGAAGATGGTCCCTTTACTCTCATTGTTGCCTCCTAAAACCAGAGGATTTAATTATAACATATTCAGGTATTAAAATAGTGGTTCATGAATGTGTTTGATTTACTGAGGGATATAAACATTGGACATAGCTACGAAATAATAACTACTTGGCATGGTGTGCCGGTTAGAATTAAGTTAAAGGTTAAGTGGGTTTCTTTGCAGGATAGGTTCGTAAGCTTTGATTTTTCTGGATGCAAATTCAAGCGAGCTTTCGCCGAAGAGAAAGTATACATAAAGTTAGGTGAAATTTACATTGAGTGCGACATCTTTAGCAACATAAGAGATGAACTAGTTCTAGTAGCTAACAGTGTGAGCTCCCCTCCTCCAATTATAATGAGGGAATTTGTGAGGGTTGAACCAGCTGAAAATAAGCCAGTTTTTGTGTCCTTTTGTATAGAAAATGAATGTATAAGCTCTGTAAAAGCAGTAGATATTAGCGAGAGAGGTATAGGTGTACTGCTTCCAAAGCAGGAGGTGGAAAAGTTGCTTTCTATCTTAGGTGCTGACAGTAAGGAGGCATATCATAATAGAATATCTTTAATTATAGAAATTCCAGGAGAGAACCCAATAGAGGCGATTGGGGAGCTAAAAAATATTATAAGTAAGGAAGAGGGGGTTTACTTTAGGTTAGGCTTCAGATTGGATTTAAAGCCTTCAGATCTAAAAAAATTGAGAAATTACATAATTAATCGCCAAAGAGAAATACTAGATAAACTTAGGACTTTATGAGTTTAATTTTTAGATTAGCTCTTCGATATCTTACAAGCGTTAAAGGTTCAGCCCTGTTGGTTTCTCTCATTTCCTTTCTGGGTATATCTCTCAGCGTAAGTGCCATATTGCTTACGATGGGTGCCTTTTCTGGGTTTCAAAAGGCGCTTAAAGAAAAGATTTTATCCACTACACCTCACGTAATAGTTAGCTTAATTGAGGATGGCAATTACGAGTTAGAAGAGAGGAAAATAAAGAATCTTCCGGAAGTGAAAAATGTAATCCACATAACCATATATCACGGTATAGTTTCCAAAGAGGGAAGGGTGCAAGCGGTGAGTGTGAAGGGTATGAGGAAAGAGGAAGCGGGTTTAAACATTGAGGGTGGTATTCTGGTGGGAGACGGACTGGCTAGTTTACTGGGTATAAACGTAGGAGATGAGATAACCTTGATTTCTCCACTCAGTGTGAGAACGCCCTTTGGCTTTGTTCCAAAGGTGGGATATTATAGAGTAGCCGGCTTTATAAAAGCAGGAACTTTTGAGCAGGATTATCTAACCATAGTAATGTCCGTAGATGAGGCTCAAAAGTTCTTCGGAGACCAGTGGCAGCTGAAGGGCTACGAAGTGTATCTAAAGGATCCCTACCTGGCTCAGGGGGTAAAAGAAAAGATAGAAAAGGTACTTGGTTCAAAAGCCTTTGTTCGTTCTTGGATAGATCTGAATCAACAGCTCTTTAACGCTTTACAGCTTGAAAAGGTAGCCATCTTTTTCGTCTTGCTTCTTATGGCAACCTTATCCTCCTTTAACATCACAAGCTTGCTTTTTATGAAGGTAAGAGACAAGGTAAGGGACATAGCCATACTCAGAACCTACGGATTTAAGAGAAAGGATATAATGCTTACCTTCTTAATGCAAGGTCTTCTTTTAGGCTTTAGTGGTGCGGTTTCGGGAATTATATTAGCTTTTGTAGGACAGTTTTTAATAAACCACTACAGGCTTATTAGAGTACCTTCAGAGGTTTATCTGATGGATCACATCCCCTCCAACATAGAGGTAGTGGATGGAGTTATAACTTTCCTTTTGGCTTTGCTGATTTCACTTTTGGCAAGCGTCATACCTTCCTACAGAGCAAGCAAGCTGAGCGTGGTGGAAATCCTAAGAAAGGACTGAAACAACTTCACATTCTAAGTTATAGGGATGGGCTTTTATCACTCGTGCTTTAACTGTTTTACCTAAAAGCTCTTGCGGGCCTTCCATAGTAGCCCACCTGTTGGTGCGCGTCCTTCCTACCAGCTTTCCGTCCTCCCAGCTTTCAATCAAAACCTCTTGATAAGTGCCTTCATACTCTTTTGCTATTTCTGACAGGATCGCCTTCTGAACTTTCAAAAGCTTGTCCATCCTTTGGGTTTTTACCTGATCCGGCACCTGACCTTCCATAGAATAGGCTGGAGTGTCAGGTCTTGGAGAGAATTTGAAGGAGAAAAGCTGTTCAAACTTTACTGTGCTTATTAGTTCAAGGGTTTCTTCAAAGTCCTCTTCTGTTTCTGTTGGGAACCCCACGATAATGTCTGTAGAGAAAGTTATACCTTTTTTGAATTCTCTGAGCATCTGTATTTTCTCTAAGTATTCCTCTTTTGTGTATCCTCTGTCCATGAGCTTAAGAATACGATTGGAACCTGCTTGCACTGGTAGGTGTATGTGCTCGCAAACCTGAGGTATTTCTCCCATAGCTTTCATTATCTTTTCGTCCATGTCCCTTGGGTGTCCAGTTGTGAATCTTATCCTTTCTACACCATCCACTTCGGCAACTGTGTATAGCAGTTCGGAGAAGTGCATGCCTATGTCCTGCCCCCATGCGGTCACATTCTGTCCAAGAAGGTGAATCTCCTTAACACCGTCGTACACCAAGGACCTTACTTCGGATAGTATGCTTTCCAAACTTCTTGATCTTTGTCTTCCTCTTGTCTTTGGAACTACGCAATAGGTGCAGTTTTTGTCACATCCCTTCATAACTGTAACGTATGCGCAATACTGATTGTCCCTAACGGTTGGATACTCCCAAAGCTTGTCCTCGTCCTCCGGTGGGTTTTCTAATATAGCTATAGCCTTGTAGCCTGCCTGCGCCTGCTGAATAAGTTCTGGAAGCTGGTGCATGTTGTAAGAAGAGAACATAATATCCACGATGGGAGTCTTTTTAACAAGCTCCCAACCCATCCTCTGAGCCAGACATCCACACACTCCTATCAAAGCCTTTGGGTTCTTTTCCTTTATCTTCTTGTATTCGCCAAGTAGAGAATACACCTTCTGATCGGGCTTTTCCCTTATAGTGCAAGTGTTTATGAGTATTAAGTCTGCCTCCTCGTAGTTTTGGGCTTGCTCGTATCCTAAGCTATTTAAAATACCCTTCATTCTCTCCGAATCGTTAAAATTCATCTGACAGCCAAAGGTTTTTATGTAGAACTTCATAAGTTAATAATATAAACACCTTGGATAAGAAATTAGGAAAAAGCAAACTATCCTGTTAGAAAAGCCTTTGGGAAACAGAGTGTCTAACTAAAATCGCAAATAAGGCAGGTCTAAAAACAAAAAGAGATTTGCCACAAAGGGCACAACCTTTAAAGCCATAGCTAAAAATCTCATAAATGAATACAAAAAAAGATGGGTGTCCGAACAGGACAGGATTTTGGATATTTGGAATATATGCTATAATTCTACACAGCTCCCTTTGGGAAAGCTTGAGGGTTCTGATGTAGCCCTTGTTAAATTGGCAACTGAA